>NZ_LZKY01000141.1:0-24793 GCF_001673055.1 Mycobacterium sp. 1245801.1 | reverse complement strand
TGATCCTGCGCGGCGGCGGCATCCCGAACCTGGAGGTGCTGCAGAACGAGGTCTACAACATCTTCAATGGGCGCGGCGAGGCGATCCGGGCGCTGCTCGGCAAGCTGGACACTTTCACCAACCAGCTCAACCAGCAGCGCGACGACATCACGCACGCCATCGACTCGACCAACCGGCTGCTGACCTACGTGGGTGGCCGCGCCGACGTCTTGGATCGGGTGCTCACCGACATCCCGCCGCTGATCAAGCATTTCGCCGACACCCGGAACCTGCTGATCAACGCCGTCGACTCAGTGGGACGGCTCAGCCAGGCCGCCGACCAATACCTGTCGGAGGCGCGCGGGCCGCTGCACACCGATCTGCAGGCGCTGCAGTGCCCGCTGAAGGAGCTCGGCCGGGCTTCGCCGTACCTGATCGGCGCGCTGAAGCTGATCCTCACCCAGCCGTTCGACATCGACACGGTCCCGAAGATCTTCCGCGGCGACTACATCAACATCTCGCTGACGCTCGACCTGACCTACAGCGCCGTCGACAACGCGTTCCTCACCGGGACAGGTTTGTCGGGAGCCCTGCGGGCACTCGAGCAGTCGTTTGGGCGCGACCCGGAGACGATGATCCCGGACGTGCGTTACACGCCGAACCCGAATGACGCACCGGGTGGACCGCTGGTGGAAAGGGGGGACAGGAATTGCTGACTCCCTTCATCCGACGCCAGCTGATCGCCTTCGGGATCCTGACCGTCATCTCGCTGCTCGTGCTGGGGATCTACTACCTGCAGATCCCCAGCCTGGTGGGCATCGGCCGCTACACGCTCAAGGCCGACCTGCCGGCCTCGGGCGGGCTGTATCCCACGGCCAACGTCACCTACCGCGGCATCACCATTGGCAAGGTCACCGACGTCGAGCCGACCGAGCACGGCGCCAAGGCGACGATGAGCATCGACAGTCGCTACAAGATCCCGATCGATGCGACGGCCAACGTGCACTCCGTGTCGGCGGTCGGTGAGCAGTACCTGGACCTGACCTCGAGCGGCAACCCCGGCAAGTACCTGGCGGAAGGACAGACGATCACGAAGGGCACCGTGCCCGCCGAGATCGGGCCGGCCCTGGACACGGCGAACCGCGGCCTGTCGGTGCTGCCCAAGGACAAGATCGGCAAGCTCCTCGACGAGACGGCGCAGTCCGTCGGCGGGTTGGGTCCCAACCTGCAGCGGTTGGTCGACGCCACCCAGGCGATCGTCGGCGACTTCAAGAACCAGATCACCGACGTCAACGACATCATCCAGAACTCCGGGCCGGTGCTGGACAGCCAGGTGAAATCGAGTGACAACATCGAGCGCTGGGCGCGCAACCTGAACAGGCTGGGCGCGCAGTCCGCGCAGGAGGACCAGCACCTGAGAAGCCTGCTGCGGCAGGCGGCGCCGACGGCCGACCAGGTCAACTCGGTGTTCAACGACGTCAAGGATTCGCTGCCCCAGACGCTGGCCAACCTCGAGGTCGTCTTCGACCTGCTCAAGCGCTACCACACCGGCGTCGAGCAGGTCCTGGTGTTCCTGCCGCAGGGTGCGTCGATCGCCCAGACGGTGGCGGCGCCGTTCCCGAACATGGCGGCCCTGGACCTGGCGTTGTCGATCAACCAGCCGCCGCCCTGCCTGACCGGCTTCATTCCGGCGTCGGAGTGGCGGTCCCCGGCCGACACCAGCATCCAACCGCTGCCCACCGGCACGTATTGCAAGATCCCGATGGAGACACCGGCGAACAGCGTGCGCGGCTCGCGCAACATCCCGTGCACGGATATTCCGGGCAAACGGGCCGCAACCCCGCGGGAATGCCGCGACCCCAAGCCGTATGTGCCGGCCGGTACCAACCCCTGGTACGGCGACCCGAACCAGATTCTGACCTGCCCCGCACCCGCGGCGCGCTGTGATCAGCCGGTGAAGCCGGGCATGGTGATCCCGGCGCCGTCGGTGGACAACGGACTCAACCCGGCGCCCTCGGACCGGGTGGCGGGCACACCCCCGCCCACCAGCGATCCGTTGTCCCGACCGGGGTCGGGTACCGTGCAGTGCAATGGCCAGCAGCCCAACCCCTGTGTCTACAAACCCAGCGGGCCTCCCTCGGCGATCTACAGTCCCCAAAGCGGTGAACTGGTAGGGCCAGACGGAGTTAAATACTCCGTCGAGAACTCGACCAGAACAGGAGACGATGGATGGAAGGAGATGCTGGCGCCAGCCGGCTGAACCCCATCGACACGGACGATTCGTTGACCACCCAGGACAAGAGCGAGGATTCGGCGGCACCCGAGAACGGAGCCGAGCAGACCGGTCCGCAGGATGCCTCCGCGGATCCGACCGAATCCACCGACGATGCCGCCGGTGCCGACGCCGAGGCCGACCAGTCCGAGTCCGAGGGCACGGCGGCGGACGACCCGGCAGCCGCCGAATCCGCCGTCGCCGCCGCCCAGCGCCGTCCGTCCCGGGTGACCCGCGGGTGGCTGGCCGCGATCGCCGCTGTGCTGGTGTTGTGCGCCGCCGGCGTCGGGGCCGGTGGCTACCTCGCGCTGCATTACCACCAGCAAAGCCAACAGATGGCGCGCAACGACGCGCTGGCGCTGAAGGCGGCGGTGGAATGCGTCTCCGCGACCCAGGCGCCCGACACCAATGCGATGACGGCGAGCGAGCAGAAGATCGTCGACTGTGGGACCGACGCCTTCCGCTCGCAGGCGCTGCTGTACACGAGCATGCTGGTGCAGGCGTATCAGGCCGCGAACATCCATGTTCAGGTGTCGGACGTCCGGGCGGCGGTCGAGCGCAACAACCGAGACGGGTCGATCGACATTCTCGTCGCGCTGCGCGTCAAGGTGGCCAGCGACCAGAACCAGAACGAGGCCGGCTACCGGCTGCGCGTGAAAATGGCGTTCGCCGAAGGGCAGTACAAGATTTCCAAGCTCGACCAGGTGACGAAGTGACGGTGGTGGTCGAACAGACTGCGCCCCGGGCAATTCAGGAGTCACCGCGGGAAGCCTTGGCGCCGTGGCATTCTCGCGTCATCGCCTTCTCAGTCGATGCGGTGGCGGGCCTCGCCGTCATCGTCACGATGGCGTTGGTCCTGCGTACCGTGCCGGCCCAGGGCGCGTGGTGGTGGCTGAGCATTTCCGTCCTGGGCGTCGTCACCCTGCTGGTGCTGGCCAACCGGTTGCTGCTGCCGGTGATCACCGGGTGGAGCCTGGGCCGCGCTCTGGCGGGCGTCGCGGTGACGCGCCGCACCGGAGACGCACCGGGCCCCTGGACCCTGCTGCTGCGCGATGTCGCCCACCTGCTCGACACCGCGTCGGTGGTGGGATGGCTTTGGCCCCTGTGGGATTCGCGCCGTCGCACGTTCGCCGACATGCTGGCGCGCACCGAAGTGCGGCGCCTCCCACCGGACGCGTCGCCGCCGCACGTCCGCCGCTGGAGCGCGGTCGCGGTGCTAAGCGCGGCGGCGCTCTGCCTGGCCGGGGTCGCGATGAGTTTTTTCGGGGGGTTCTGGCAGGACCGGGTGACCGACCAGACCCGCGCCCAGCTGGCGACGCAGGGGCCCAAAATCGTCGCCCAGATGCTGACCTACGACCCTAAGTCGCTGCACGACGACTTTGCCCGGGCGCTGTCGCTGGCGACCGACAAGTATCGGCCCCAGCTGTCGGCCCAGCAGGACCTGGTGCAAAAGGGGCACCCGGTGATCAACGAGTACTGGGTCACCAACAGTTCAATTGAATCGGCCGCCCCGTCCAGCGCAACGATGTTGATCTTCATGCAAGGTCGACGGGGCGTCGGGCCCGAGCAGCGCTACATCAGCGCGACGGTGCGGGTGGTATTTGCCAAGGGTCCCGGAAACGCTTGGCGCGTCGACGATCTCACGGTGCTGACCAAGCCGAAGCAGCCCGGGAGCGGCAAGTGAGTCCCCGCCGCAGATTTGCGCCCGGCGAGCGGCCACTGCTCATCGCGCGCCCGGTCGAGGCCGGGCGGCCATGGCTGTTGCCGTTGGCCGGCACGGTCGCCGCGGCGCTCATGGTGGTGGCGATCACGGCCTGCACACTGATGCTCGTCTCGCACGAAATCCGGGCGCGGGCCGCGTCGAAGGACCGCGAGGTGCTGACCTACGTGACCGGGTTCATGACGCAGTTCATCTCCATCGATCCCTTTCACGCCAACGATTACGTGAACCGGATCCTGGCGCAGGCGACCGGGGACTTCGCCAAGCAGTATGAGAAGAACGCCAACGAGATCCTGCTGCAGGTCGCCCGGGCCGAACCCGCCACCGGCACGGTCCTGGATGCCGGCCTGGAGCGATGGAACGACGACGGCAGCGCCAACGTCATGGTGGCGACGGCGATCAGCACCAAGTCGCCGGACGAGAAGCAGGTGTTGGAGAACGCCAATCGATGGGCGGCGACCGCGACGCAGGAAGGGAACAAGTGGAAGATCAGCAACCTGCAGCAGGTGATGTGACCGCCGAGCGGACTCCGGCCGCCTCCGGGGACGACGCGAACGACGCGACGGACGCGACGCACCAGGCCCGCCCGGAGCGCCACGACGAAGAGGCCGAGGCCACAACGGAATCCGAGGCCACCGACCGGGACGCGGCCGCACCGGACAGCGCTGATGACGGGGCCACCGACGACGAGGACGCGGAGCGGGTGGCCGACGCGCCGCAGGGTACCGCCGCGCGCAAGAACCGGCGCACCGCAAAGGTCTGGGCCGCCGTTTCCGCCATCGCCGCCCTGTTGTTCGTCGGTTCCGCCGCGTTCGCCGGCGCGATGCTGCAGCCGTACCTGGCCGACCGGGCCACCGCCGCAACGAAACTCAACGTCGCGCGGACCGCCGCCAATGCGATCACCACGCTGTGGACGTACACCCCGGAAAACATGGACACCCTGGCCGATCGCGCATCCCGGTATCTCAGTGGCGATTTCGAGGCGCAGTACCGCAAATTCGTCGACGCGATCGTGGCTCCCAACAAGCAGGCCAAGATCACCAACCACACCGACGTGACCGGCGCCGCGGTCGAAACCCTCGACGACTCCAACGCCGTGGTCATCGTCTACACCAACACGACGTCCACCAGCCCGTTGACCAAGAACGTCCCGTCGCTGAAGTACCTGTCCTACCGGCTGTTCCTGAAACGTTCCGACAACCGTTGGCTGGTGACCAGGATGACGACGATCACGTCGCTGGATCTGACGCCCAAGGTTTAGCGGCGAGTCCGGGCGCATGGCTGTCACGTCACCGGTCTCCGAGCGATGGACGGTAGCGGCGTTGCTGCTCTTGACCTTCGCCACCGGGTTGGCCGACTCGATCAGCATCCTGGTGCTCGGTCACGTGTTCGTCGCCAACATGACCGGCAACGTGATCTTCCTCGGATTCTGGCTGGCCCCAAGGACGATCATCGACCTGACCGCCGTCGCGGTCGCCCTGCCGACCTTCGTCTGCACCACGATCGCCAGCGGCCGATTGGCGCGGTATTTCGGCCTGCGGACGCGGACATGGATCACCACGGTGCTGACGATCGAAATCGTCCTGCTGCTGGCGCTCGCGGTTCTGGCGGGCACGGGAGTGCTGCGCTATCAGGCGACCTCCAAGCTGATCATGATCGGCATGCTCGCGGTGACGTTCGGTCTACAACACTCCAGCGCGCGCCAGTTCGGCATCCAAGAGCTCTCCACCACGGTGCTCACGTCGACGATCGTCAGCCTCGGACTGGACAGTCGGTTGGCCGGAGGCACCGGCGAACGACAGCGGTTGCGCACCGGCGTCGTGGCCACCATGTGCGCCGGCGCCTTCTTCGGGGCGACGATGTCGAGATACGTGATCGCCCCGGTGTTCGTTGTCACCGCGGCGGTGATCGCCACCAGCCTGCTGATCTTCCGCTTCGGGCCGCCGGCGGCGAAAACCGAAGCGCCCGTTACTAGTTGAACGCCAGCCAGCTGGGCAGCGCCCGCTCGTGTGAATCACAGAGCACTTGCCGGGTGTCGCATGATCCCCGCGGTGATCCGGCGCCGGCCCACATGCCCCCGGTGTCGCGGCGCAGCACGATCGCCGACGAGCCGCCGCCGTCGAGCAGCACCGCGTTGTCACTGCCCAGCCCGCGGAACAGGTCCTGCATGTTGTCCGGGGTGTAGTTGCCGCCCTCGAAGATGTACATCTCGTCCTTTTGCCGGGCGTAGGCCAACGCCGTTCGGGCCGCGCTGGGTCCGCCGTCGTGCAGCTGCCCGGTGTTGCCGGGCGCCAACAGCCCGATGCCCGAGACCGCGACGAACTTCTCGTTCTTGTTGAGCAGGTCGGCGACCACCGGGGTGGCGGCGTCGTAGTCGCTCTTTGTCCTGGGCCACACCACATATGGCGCACCACCGGACGGCAGGATCATCGTCGACAGCGCGCTCCAGCTTTCACCGCCACCGGACAGACCCTGCTTGCCGGGGTAGGCGACGGTGCCGGTGACCGCCTGGTTGGCGCGACCCTGGCCCTGCGTGTTGTCGACGAAGGCGCCCAGCGGTGAGCTGCAGCCGGTCTGACGCCACGAGCCGCCCTTCTGCCCGCGGACGTCAAAGAAGTTGGCGTTGATGGCGATGGTCGGCTGGCCCATGCGCTGCCACGCCTGCAGCGGTGCGTAGAGCTCGGAGGCCTGCCAGAGACCCTCGCCGGTGCGCGCCCCGGGGTTGTTCTCGCAGCGGGCCTGATCGCCGCGATGCGTGTCGACCAGCAGATGCGGGGACAGGCGCCCCGCCGCGTTCTTGATGATCATCAGGTGCCCGCCGTTGTCCATCTCATACCAGCTGCCGCCGGCGTTGAGCATCGGCGCGGGATGGCCGGGGCCGAAGTTGTAGACCAGGTAGGAACCGCGGGTGCTGCCGATGGCATTGGCGAGCAGATCGCGCCCGTCGGCGGCGCGGGCGAGGGGCTGCCCGGAGGTGACGGCCAGGGTGAAACAGGCGACGAGGGCGGCGCACGACGCTGCCAGCCGGCGGAAGCTGGCGCGTCGGGTCAGCACGGTAGCCCTTTCCGCCCGGAACTAATGCAACATAAACATCATCAGCCCCATAAGTCACACTGTCAACAAAGGTCACGGTGGGGTGACGATAGGGCCACGCCCGAATTACGCTTGCTCGCTTGGACTTTCGTGATCGCCGGCGGCCGGCTGGGTAGCGGTGGGCTCGGCGCCGGATGGCTCTGTAGCGATGGGCACGGCGGCCGCCGGTTCGGCGCGCTTGCCGCGGCGGGTCTGGTGCTTCGACTGGTGCTCCTGGGCGATGGCCAGTTCGACCGCGCCCGGGATCCGGTGAAAGCCCTGGCGGTCGTACAGGTAAGTGACGATGCCGCCGAGCAGCAGGCCGACGACGACGCCGATGGTCGTCATCGTCAACGCCTGCGTCAGCCCCGCATCGCCACGGCCGCCGAAGTACAGCAGCGACCGGGCCCCGAGGAAGACCTGGTGCATCGGTTCGAATTCGGCCAGCCAGCGGAAGAAGGACGGCGTCGCCTCCAACGGCACCGTCGCGCCGGCCGACGGCAGCCCGAGGATCACGAAGATGAGCATGCTGACCAGCATTCCGGCCGTGCCCAGCACCGAGAGCAACGAACTGGACGTGATGCCCACCGCGGCGATCGCGAAGACGCCGAACGCCCAGAGCCGCCAGCCGTGATCGATGGGCATGCCGAGCCCGTCGGCGATCGCCAGGTACACCGCCGAGGTGAGCAGCCCGAGCAGCACCATCATGGCCCACTTCAGCAGCAACGTCTGGAATCTGGAGATCTTGACCTGCTCGGCGAACCGGTACACCGGCCCGAATTCGGCGGGCACGTAACCGAGCAGCGCGTCCACCAGCGTGCTCACCACGATGCTGCCGGTGAAACCGGCCAGCAACAGCAACAGCGCGTAATAGAAGGCCGACAGGCCGTTGCCGGTGCCGTTCGGCAGCGGGTTGTACACGTTCGACTGGATGTCGATGGGGGCACTCAGGCCCACCTGCGCCGCGCCGGCCAGCGGTGCGCCACCGGTCTGCGCGGCTACCTCCGCCATAACCCGTTGCCCGGCAATGCCGTTGGCCATCCCCATCGCCGTGCTGAGGGTCTGACCGGCGATGCTCGCGCCGAGCGTGCCGGCCCTCGGATTGGTGGAAACCGTGATCGACGGGCGGTCCGCGCGGGCCGGCGAGACCGCACTATCCGCGAAGTCGCGCAGCAACGACGAGAAGCTCGGCGGTATCAGCACCTGGCCGTAGACACGGCCGGTGTCCATCTGGCGGCGGGCCTCGTCGCGGGAGAGCACGCGGACGTCGAACTTGTTCTTATCCAACCCATTGACCAGCCGGTCGACGATCTGTGCGCCGCCGGGACCGGCGTCCTCGTTGACCACCGCGATGGGGAAATGACGCAGGTTGGTGGTCGGGTTCAAGATGCCACCGAGATACAGCGCGCACAACGCCGCCATCAGCGCCAGGGTGATGACCAGGGGGGCCGCCCAGAATCGCACGGTGCGGACCGCCTTGACGTTCCGGTTGGGGTTGGGCGCCGCGTGCTGCGGGTGCGAGTGAGGCATGCCGACTCCTGTTCTGTCGTGCCCACTTTATGGGCTGGCCCGCCGACCCTCTACGGCCTCAGTCGCCCAGCTTCGCGTGCATCTCCCAGATCAGCAGTTCCGCGGGCTCGCGCGCGGTGACGCGCCGGCCGTCGGCGTCGGTGAAGCGCACCGCGTCACCCTCGTCGACGTCCCCGATGCCCTCTATGACGGCCTGGCCCCGGGCGACGAAGAGGTGCAGGTAGGGGGCCCGCGGAAGGTTTACCGATGCCCCGGCCGGCAACCGCGTTCCGTGCAGCGCGGCGTTGCGGTTGTGCAGGGTGATCGCGGCGTCGTGCGCGGGCCTCCCCGAGGCGATCGTCACGAGATTGCTCGCCATCAGCTTGTCGTCGATCTCGTGCTGCTGGTAGCTCGGATCGACGCCCGCCTCGTCCGGCACCACCCACATCTGCACGAAATGCACTGGCTCGCTAAGGGAGTCGTTGCGTTCGGAGTGCAGGATCCCGCTGCCGGCCGACATCCGTTGCGCCAAACCGGGATAGATCACGCCGCGATTGCCGGCGGAGTCGTGATGCGACAGCTCGCCGCGCAGCACCCAGGTCACGATCTCCATGTCCCGGTGCGGGTGGGTGTCGAATCCCGTTCCGGGCGAGACGATGTCGTCATTGTTCACCAGCAGCAGCCCGAAGTGGGTGTTGTCCGGATCGTAGTGGTCGCCGAAGGAGAAGGAGTGCCGGGAGGTCAGCCATCCGGTGGTGGTGACGGCCCGGCTCGCCGCGCTCCTGATCTCGGTGGTGGCTGACATGACCCCAATCTAATCGTGGGCGGCGTCAGGTCACCGGGTCGGTGAGCAGACCTTGGGCCTGCCGAAGCGCGGCGTCGAGCTCCGGCATGGTCAACCCGGTCGAGTGACCCAGGTGGATCTCGATCTGGTACTCGGGCTGGCCATCGTGGGCGAATATCGGCAGGACGACGAATTCCGTTGTGGCGAGGTCTGTTTCGAGCGAGTGGGTAACTGACTGCAGGGTCACCATCGTCATCAGGGTGGTGAGCTGGCGGGTGACCTGGGCGGTGGGCTCCAGCGAGGCCAGCACGTCGGCGAGCCGAGTGTGCAGCGACCGGTGGGTGTCGTCGAACCGCCATGCGCCGTAGCCGCGGGCGCGGATATCGGCGAGCACCCGCTGGTGCTCGGCGATCTCGGTGCGGGTGAGCCGGGGTGTCACGCGGTGCAACCACGCTCGGACGGAGTCGTCGTCGCGCCAGGCCATGGCCACCAGACCGAACGGCGGGTCGATGGGGAAGCGCTGCCCCACGGCGTGCTCGCCGTCGGTGCCGTGGCCGACCGCGTCGACCGTGGTCAAATGCCGGGCACCGATTTTCGACATCGAACAGCCCGCGCCGAGCGTGTCGTGCAGGAAGCGCAGCGCGTCGCGCCCGCGGTCGAGCAGCGGGAATTGTCGCCGCAAGCCGTGGACCAGTCCGAACAGCCCGCTGCCCAGCACGTAGCGACGATCGCCCCGCCGGGACACCCAGGCCCTCCGTTCCAGCTCGGCCAGCACCAGCGCGCAGGTGGAAGTGCTGATCGCGCAGCTCTTCGCCAGCTCGGCCGAGGTCCGGCCGTGCGGTGAATTAGCCAGGGCGGCAAGGATATCCATCACCCGCGCGGTGGGCGGCGACTTGGCGCCCGAGTCGCCGCGGGTCGCGGCCATTGACGTATCCACCGCCACCTCCTTACGATCCGTCCAAAATGCCAGGATATAAGTCCTAATATTAGGAGATAGTCGTGTTCAAGGTGGGAGTTTGGGGGCCCGGTTCGATGGGCGTGATCGCCCTGCGCGGGGTGATCGACCATCCGGAGCTGCAACTGGTCGACCTCGTCGTGCACAGCGACGCGAAGGCCGGCCGCGATGCGGGAGAGCTGTGTGGCATCGCGCCGGTCGGGGTGCGGGCGACCCAGGATCCGGCCGCCCTGCTGGCGGGGGACGCCGACGCGGTGGTGTACGCGGCCGGCGCCAACCTGCGGCCGCTGGAGGCCGTCGCGGACATGGTGTCGATCCTGCGGGCGGGCAAGAACGTGGTGTCGTGTTCGGTGGTGCCGCTGGTCTTTCCGGACGGGCTTGACGCCGCCTTCACCGCTCCGCTGCGGCAAGCCGCCCTCGACGGCGGCGTTTCGTTCTTCACCACAGGTATCGACTCCGGCTTCGCCAATGACGTTCTGCCGCTGGTCCTTACGGGAGTCTCCCGGGTGATCGAGTCGGTGCGTGTCACCGAGATGTTCAACTATGCCACCTATCCGGACAGGGCCGCCGTCTACGAGATCCTGGGTTTCGGCCAGCCGCCGGAATATCAGGCGTTCGCGGCGCAGCCGGGAATGTTCACCTTCGGCTGGGGGCCGGTGCTGCACCAGCTGGCGGCCGGGCTGGGCGTCAAGATCGACGACATCGAGGAGAGCAACGAGCGCGTGCCGTCCCCCGAATCCTTCGACACGCCCACCGGTCACATCGCGGCCGGGACCATCGCCGCGATGCGCTCGACGCTCACCGGGTACGTCGACGGGAAGCCGACGTTCGTGCTCGACCACGTGACCCGCATGCGTGACGACATCGCCCCGGACTGGCCGCAGCCGCACATCTCGATCCCGCCGAAGGACCTCGGCTACGGGCAGGCGTCCGGACGCGGCCTGTACCGGGTGGAGATCGAGGGCTCCCCGAGCATGCGGTGCGAGTTCGAGATGGCCGAGGACGCCGACCATGACCTGGGTGCCCGCATCGCCGGCGCGTCGCGGATGGTCAACGCCATCCCCGCGGTGTGCGCGGCTCCGCCCGGGCTGCTGTCCGCGCTGGATTTGCCGCTGATCACCGGCGCCGGACTGCTGCGCCCGGTGCCGGGTCCGCCGCCGGACAGCCGGTTGTTCTAGCCCGGCTCGCCGGGATACGTCGCGGCGGCGAGCTGCAGAATCTCGGCGCGATCGGCCGCCAGGATGAACCCGGAGCCGATCGCCGCGTCGAGGGCCGCGGTGAAGCTATCCAGATACTGCCCGCGCCCACCCGGGTAGAGCCGCCGAATCGTGTTGGCGTCGAAGGGTTCCCCGGAGCCGAAGATCGCCGACATGATGCTCTCCTGGCCGCCCAGACCCGACGTCCTGGCGGTCGGCACGTCCACCCACGGGGTCCTGATGCCACCGCGGGCCAGGCCGTTGCCGTCCAGAACCGGTTGCGGCCCGGCGCTTTCCCGAACCTCGAGCGGATCGGCGTGGGGGGCCGGCTCGCCGGTGCCGACCCAGGCGTTCAGCGCCGCGAGCGCCGCCTGCACCACGTAGTGATGCTGGGGGCCGAAGTTGATGTAGTGCGCGAGTCGCTGGCCCATCAACACGTCGGTCGGCGCGTAGCCGGCCACGATCGCCTCCAGCGGTGCCGAGCCGCTGTCGATGAACGCCACCTGAATCGTGTAGTTGTCGGCGTGGGCGGCCCCGGCGATCTCCCAGACCCGCAGCCGTTCGTTGTCCGGCTGCCTGGCGAAGTAGTAGCCGTCGCGTGGGCCGCCGAAGACGTCGGTCTCGGTGACGACCGCGAGCAACGGAACGCGCAGGTCCGGACGGAACGGGACCGCCTGCCGTGCAACGGATTCGGCGAAGATCGAGCCGCCGTCCAGGGGTGCGGCCGGGCCGAACCGGGAGTGCACCAGGAAGCCGTCGTAGCCGGGGGTCAGCGGGTCGACGGCGTTGATGTAGGTGGTGAGGAACATCGCGGATTGCGATTCGCCCACCGCGATCACGCGCCGGGCGGGCAGGCCGCGCAGGACGGCGCCGTGTTCACCGCTTCTGAGCAGGCCGCCGACCTGGGCGAAGATGTCGTAGGCGAACGCGTCGCCGGGGTGCTGCAGGTCCGCGTATCGTTGCGGGTCCTGGCTTTTCAGCGACATGTCAGCACCCAGCATGTTGTCGCCGCCCTCGACTCCCACCCGCTGGGCCGACACCGCGACGTAGGCGTAACCGCCGCGGATGATTTCGCGGTGCGCCATCATCCATACCGCGGCGGCGTCGATGCCACCGCTGACGTTGAGCCACTCGACGAGGACCGTCCCGTTGAACCGGGCCGAATCGGTCGGCGTCAGCGCCACGATGCGGGTCGTGTAATCGGCGGAGCCCGAGGGGGTTACGTCCCATCGGCCGTCGGGGGCCGGTTCACCTGCCGGGGCGTAGCAGGACGCCGTGGCGCAGACGAAGAACTCCTCGACGGTGTAGCCCACGTCGGCGAGGTCGAAAGCGCTCAGCAGCAGCGCCGGCTTTCCGGGGATGGGCGTCACCTGGGTGGCGTTCGTCATCGCGGCGGTCCTGTCAGCTCTGGCCCGCGGACAGCGAAGCGGGCAGCCCGAATTTCACGAACAAGGCGTCGTCGAGGAACGCCACCACGTGGGATACCTTCCCGCCCTGCACATCCAGCACGTGCAGCTGGAACGGGACGTGGACGTCGCCGGCGCGCATGTACATGGCCGCGGCAAGCTGGCCGTTGGCGACCAGCGGCAGCATGCGCATGTCCCCGCTGCCCTCCGCCGGGCATTGCTGGTGAATGAGGGTGACGATGGCCCGCGGCCCCTGGTACCAGCCGGTGTACGGCGGCATCTCCCAGACGGCCTCCGCGGTGAACAGCTCGACCAGCCGATCGATGTCATAGGTCTCGAACGCCGCGATGTAGCGCGCCAGCAGGTCCTGGGCTTCGGGCGAATCCGGTTGCACCAGTGGGTCTTCGGCGCTGGGCCCGACGGCCTCCAGCTGGGACCGGGCCCGCTGCAGCAGGCTGTTGACGGCGGTTGTGGTGGTGCCGACCGCCTCGGCCACCTCGGCCGAGCGCCAGCCCAGCACGTCACGCAGCAGCAGCACCGCCCGCTGCCGGGGTGGAAGGTGTTGCAGCGCAGCGACAAACGCCAGCCGCACCGACTCGCGCGACCCGACCACGACCGACGGGTCGGCCGGATGCTCGGTCAGCGACGGCAGCGGCTCCAGCCACGGCACCTCGCGGCGCTCCACCAGCTCGGCGGTCGGGTCCGAGCTGGGCGCGCCCAACCCGACCGGCAACGGCCTGCGCTGGCGTCCCTCCAGCGCGCTCAGACAGGTGTTGGTGGCGATGCGATGCAGCCAGGTCCGGATCGAGGACTTGCCTTCGAAACGGTCGTACGCCTTCCAGGCCCGCAGCAGGGTCTCTTGCACCAGGTCCTCCGCGTCGTGCAGCGACCCGGTCATGCGGTAGCAGTGGGTCAGCAGTTCGCGCCGGTACGGTTCGGCGTGCGCCGAGAAATCTGCGTTGGCCACCGGGTCACCTTCAGAGTTCTGCGCGAGAAGGCTCATCCGCATGAGCCTACGCAGTGTCGGGGCGCGCGGCCCACATCAGCAGCCATTACGCTGCCCGTAATGACTAGGACCCCCGAGTGAACCGCAGCGAACGCAGTTTCGACGGGTACGGCGGCGTGCGGATCGTCTACGACGTCTGGACGCCCGAGACCGCACCGCGCGCGGTCCTGGTGCTCTCACACGGTCTCGGGGAGTACGCCCGCCGCTACGACCACGTCGCGAAGCGCTTCGGCGAGGCGGGCCTGGTCACCTACGCGCTGGACCATCGTGGGCACGGCCGCTCGGGCGGTAAGCGGGTGCTGGTGCGTGACATCCACGAGTACACCGCCGACTTCGACACCCTGGTCGGTATCGCCACCCGGGAACACCACGGGCTCAAGTGCATCGTGCTGGGGCACAGCATGGGCGGCGGAATCGTGTTCGCCTATGGCGTCGAACGCCCGGACAACTACGACCTGATGGTGCTGTCGGGTCCCGCGGTGGCGGCCCAGGATCAGGTGTCGCCGCTGCTCGGGCTGGCCGCCAAAGTGCTCGGCGCCGTCGTGCCCGGACTGCCGGCCCAAGAACTCGACGTCGACGCCATCTCCCGGGACCCCGCGGTGGTGGCCGCCTACAAAGAGGACCCGCTGGTGTACCACGGCAAGGTGCCGGCCGGCATCGGTCGCGCGCTGCTGCTGGTCGGCGAGACGATGCCGCAGCGGGCGCCGGCCCTGACGGCGCCGCTGCTGGTGGTGCACGGGGAACAGGACCGGTTGGTCGCCGTCGCCGGCAGCCGTCGCCTGGTGGAGTGCGTGGGATCTGCTGACGTGGAGCTGAAAATCTATCCGGGGCTCTACCACGAGGTTTTCAACGAGCCCGAGCGCGAGCAGGTGCTCGACGATGTGGTCTCCTGGATCACCGCTCGGCTGTGAGGCGGGGCGTGTCAGCCGGCTCCCGTACTTTGGCGACAGAGCCAAGCGATGGGGAGGAGCGTCGCCGTGAGTGACGACAAAATGCTGTCGCGCATTGCCGCGCTGCTGCGTCAGGCCGAAGGCACCGACAACAGCCACGAAGCCGATGCGTTCATGTCCGCCGCGCAGCGGCTCGCGACGGCCGCGTCCATCGACCTGGCGGTGGCACGCTCGCATTCGGCCCAGCGGTCGGCGGCGCAGGCGCCGACGCAGCGCACGATCACCATCGGGGCGGCGGGCACCAAGGGGCTACGCACCTACGTGCAGCTGTTCGTGCTGATCGCCGCGGCCAACGACGTGCGCTGTGACGTGGCCTCGAATTCGACGTTCGTGTACGCCTACGGGTTCGTCGAGGACATCGACGCCAGCCACGCCCTGTACGCCAGCCTGGTGGTGCAGATGGTCCGTGCGTCGGACGCCTACCTGGCCTCGGGTGCGCATCGTCCCACGCCGACGATCACCGCCCGACTCAACTTTCAGCTGGCCTTCGGGGCACGGGTCGGCCAGCGGCTGACCGAGGCCCGCGACCAGGCCCGCCAGGAAGCCACCAAGGATCGCCGCCGGTCGCCGGGCACCGCCATTGCCTTGCGGGACAAGGAAGTCGAGCTGGTGGACTACTACCGCGGCGCGTCGAAGGCGCGGGGCACCTGGCAGGCCAGCCGGGCGTCGGCAGGGTATTCGTCGGCGGCGCGACGCGCGGGCGACCGGGCCGGCAAGCGAGCGCGGCTCGGCAACAGCCCCGAACTGCCCGGGGCGCGGAGCGCGCTGAGCGGGTGAGCGCGGGGAAGCCCCCACCGCGGGATTCTCAACGCTCCAAGGTTTATGCGGCTGAGGAGTTCGTCCGGACGCTGTTCGACCGTGCCGCCCAGCATGGCACCCCGGTGGTGGAGTTCTTCGGCACGCAATTGACGCTGCCGCCGGAGGGGCGTTTCGGCTCGGTGGAGTCCGCGCAGCGCTATGTGGACGACGTGCTGGGGCTGGCGGCGGTGCGGCAACGGTGGCCGGGTGTGTCGCCGCTGCGGGTCCGTGCGCGACGGGCCGCCACCGCCGCGCACTACGAAAACCGTGACGGCACAGGCGTTATCGCGGTGCCCGATCGTGACACCGCCGACTGGGCGCTGCGCGAGCTGGTGATGCTGCACGAAGTGGCGCATCATTTGTGCCAGGCCGAGCCGCCGCACGGCCCCGAGTTCGTGGCGACGATCTGTGAGTTGACGGAGCTGGTGATGGGACCGGAACTGGGGCACGTGCTGCGCGTCGTCTACGCCAAAGAGGGCGTGCGGTGAGCCGGCCCGATCCCGACGCGCGGGCGCGCGAGGTCGAAGCCCGGATGACCGACGACGAGCGGTTCGCGCTGCTGGTCTCGGTGATGGGGGCCGGCGACATGTGGCCGGTGCGTGACGAGCGCATCCCCGCTAACGCGCCGATGTGCGCGGGATACGTGCCCGGCGTTCCCCGCCTCGGGGTGCCCGCGTTGCTGATGAGCGATGCCGGGCTGGGCGTCACCAATCCCGGCTATCGCCCGGGTGACACGGCCACCGCGCTGCCCGCCGGACTGGCGCTGGCCGCGGCCTTCGACCCGCCGCTGGCCCGGGCCGCCGGCGACGTGATCGGCAGCGAAGCCCGCAGCCGCGGGTTCAACGTGCAACTGGCCGGCGCGATGAACCTGGCCCGCGACCCGCGCAACGGCCGCAACTTCGAATACCTTTCCGAGGACCCGCTGTTGACCGCCACCATCGCCGCCGAGTCGATCCGCGGCATCCAGCAACACGGCGTCATCTCGACGGTCAAGCATTACTCGCTGAACTGCAACGAAACCAATCGGCACTTCCTGAACGCCGTCATCGCCCCCGACGCACACCGCGAATCCGACCTGCTGGCTTTCGAATTGACGATCGAGCGCGCACAGCCCGGCGCCGTGATGACCGCCTACAACAAGGTCAACGGCGACTACGCCGCGGCCAACTCCGCCTTGATCAACGACGTGCTCAAGGGCGCCTGGGCGTACCGGGGTTGGGTCATGTCCGATTGGGGCGCCACGCCCAGCTGGGAGTGCGCCCTGGCCGGTCTGGACCAGGAGTGCGGGGCCCAGATCGACGCGCTGCTGTGGCAGGCCGAGTCCTTCGGTGCGCCGCTGCGCGACGCCTACGCCGACGGCAGGCTGCCCAGGCAACGCCTGTCGGACATGGTCCGCCGGATCCTGCGATCCATGTTCGCCGTCGGAGCCGAGCGCACCGATACGGCCCCGGCGCCGGATCTGGCCGCGCACAACGAGATTGCGCTGCGCATAGCGCGCCAGGGAACGGTGCTGCTGACCAACCGCGGGCTGTTGCCGGTGGCGGCCGAGTCGAACGCGCGCATCGCCGTCATCGGCGGGTTTGCGCACCTGGGCGTGCCGGCCGGCTACGGTTCGAGCACCGTCGTCCCGGCGGGCGGCTACGCGGGCGTGGTGCCCATCGGCGGCCCAGGGCTGGAGGCCGCGCTGCGCAACCTGTACCTGTTGCCGTCGAGCCCGCTGGAAGAATTGCGAAAGCGGCTGCCGCACGCGCAGATAGAGTTCGATCCCGGCATCAGCCGCGCCGAGGCGGTGCGCGCGGCGGCGGCGGCCGACATCGCTATCGTATTCGCCGTGCGCGCCGAGGGCGAAGGGTTCGACATCGCCGACCTCTCGCTGCCGTGGGGCCAGGACGAGCTGATCACGGCGGTGTCGGCCGCCAACCCCAACACCGTGGTGGTCCTGCAGACCGGCAATCCGGCTGACATGCCGTGGCGGGGCTCGGTGAATGCCATTGTGCAAGCATGGTTTCCGGGCCAGGCCGGCGCTCGTGCCGTCGCGGAGATCCTGAGCGGCGAGGTGAATCCCTCGGGCCGGCTGCCGATCACCTTCCCGGCCGATCTGGCCCAGACGCCGCGCCCGCAGTTGCCCGGCGCGGGGGAACCGTGGGGGACACAGACCACGATCGACTACTTCGAAGGGGCCGACGTCGGCTACCGCTGGTTTGCCCGGTGTGGCCACGACCCGATGTTCGCTTTCGGTCATGGCTTGTCCTACACCAGGTTTGACTACCATGACCTGGTGGTCGGTGGCGAACAGACCGTCAGCGCCAGTTTCAGCGTCATCAACGTCGGCGACCGTGCCGGGGCGGATGTACCGCAGCTCTACCTGACGGCCGCGGCCGGAAAGCCGTGTCTACGGCTGCTGGGGTTTGAGCGCGTCGAGCTCGAGCCGGGTGCAACGCGGCGGGTGACCCTCGAGGCGGATCCGCGCCTGCTCGCCCGCTATGACGGCGGCGTCGGGCGCTGGCGGATCGACCCGGGCTCCTACGCGGTGGCGGTGGGCGCGTCGGCGATCGCGATGCGCCTGCACGCCACGGTCGAGCTGACCGGCCGTACGTTCGGGCGATGAGTGTCGCGGGCTGACGCCCGAACGCACGACCGGCCCGACGGATTACTTGACGGGGGTCAACGCGTCGCCGCACGTGCAGCGGTACGGCTCACCCGAACCCGAGCAGTGGCAGGGGACCTCGATGCGGACGCGACAGCCGCAGCCTTCGTGACCGCACGTCAACTCGGTCCCGGCCTCGTATGTTGCCATTTAATTCACCCTTTTCTCGTTGTGGTGACTCTTGCGGTGCGGGTCGACCGCACCCTCACTATATACCCCCCATGGGTATACGCAAGGAGTCGCGACCGGTGCGATACCGCCCCGCCGCTCGATGCCGTCGTCGGCGGCCGCGGCTAGCGTGGGCGCCATGACCGAGAAACCAACCCCCAAAGACGTCGACGCATTCTTGGACAGCACGGTGGTGGACGACGATCCGTCCTTGACCGCGGCCCTGGAGGCCAGCAGCGCCGCCGGCTTGCCGCCGATCGCGGTGTCGGTGCAGCAGGGAAAGTTCTTGAGCCTGCTCGCCGGTGCCGTCGGTGCCCGCAACATCCTCGAGCTCGGGACGCTGGGCGGTTTCAGCACCATCTGGCTGGCGCGCGGCGCCGGCCCGCAAGGGCGGGTGGTGACGCTCGAATACGAGCCCAAGCACGCCGAGGTGGCGCGCACCAACCTGGACCGGGCCGGTCTCGCCGACCGGGTGGAGGTGATCGTCGGAGCCGCACTGGACACGCTGCCGACGGTGACCGGCCCCTTCGACCTGATCTTCATCGACGCCGACAAAGAGAACTACCCCGCCTACCTCGATTGGGCGGTGCGGCTGGCCCGTCCCGGCGCGATCATCGTGGCAGACAACGTGATTCGGCAGGGCCAGATCCTCGACCCGGAGTCCAACGCTCAAGCGCAGGCGGTGCGCCAAACCCTGCAGGCGATGGGTGAGGATCCGCGGCTGGACACGGCCGTGCTCCAGACGGTGGGCGCCAAGCACTGGGACGGCTTCGCGTTCGCCGTGGTGCGGTAGGGCGTCAGCGCGGGTCCAGGTCGGCCACGGCTTGCCCGGCGGAGGTGAGTTCGTCTATCCGCAAGGCGGTTTCGCCGGCGTACAGGGCGGCGCTGTCCAGCCAGGAATCGGGCACGCCGGCCACCGGTGCCAGCGGCGTGAAAAACGGCAGCGCCGGTGACTGCAGCCGCATCAACGGCCCGGCGTCGAAATAGCCCAGCGCCGACAGCGGGCGGCTGATCGCGTTCAGGGCGGCGGGCAGCGGCCTGGCCTGCCCGTCCTCGCCGCACCAGCGGCGGGTGGCAGCGTTGGGCACGACGCGGTGGCGCAACGGCCAGCTCAGGCCGAACAGGTTGGTTTCGATCGTCCTGTCCGCCTGCAAGATTCGTTGCTGGTACGCGCGGTTCGCGTTGGCCTCGTGCGTCAGCAGGAAGCGGGTGCCGGCTATGACGCCGCTGGCGCCGGCGGCCAGCGCGGCGCGCGTGTCGGCGGCGGTGGCGATGCCACCGGCCACGAACACCGGGCGCGTCCCCGCCGCGCGCAGGGCGGGCGGCACGAACTCCAGAGCCGGCATGGTCCCGACGAGATGGCCCCCAGCCTCGCGCCCCTGCGCGATCAAACCATCGGCGCCACAGGCGATCGCGGCCCGCGCCGCCGCTTCGGTGCCCACCATCACGAACACGAAGATCCCCGCCTCACGCAGGTGCTCGACGAGCCCCCGCTTTTCGCCGAACGCCACCACGACCGCGTCCACCCGGGCGTCGACACAGACCGCGACGTGCCGGCGATGGACGAAGGGCACCAGCAGGTTCACGGCGACGGCGCGGCCCGGGGCCCGTTCTCGCACTTCATCTATCGAAGCCCGTAGCCGGCGTGACGTGTCGATGCCCAGCGTGCCCAGTGCGCCCGCCGCGGCGACGGCGCCCGCCAGTGCCGCGCCCGCCAGCCCGCCACCCATGCCGGCCTGGCCGATCGGCACATCGAGGCGAAGCCGGTCCGCGATGTCCATGCCTCAAGACGCTACGCGGGTCGCCGAAATCGCCCCACCTCCCGGGCTTGCCGGGGCGTCAATTTTCGTTGCTGGTCCACGGCGCGCGAGCGTAATCTGGACGGCAGATGGATGGGTGCGGCAACGCTCAAAAGGCTTGTCGCATAACAGAAAGGTCACAAAATGAGTACAGTCCATTCATCAATCGATCACCACCCCGATTTGTTGGCTCTTCGCGCGCGCTACGAGCGCGTTGCCGAGTCGATGAGTGCGCATGTCACCTTCGGGCTGGTCCTGTTGACGGGCCTGTACGTGGCGGCGTCGCCGTGGATCATCGGATTCAACGGGACGGGATCGCTTGCCACGTCCGACCTTATCGTCGGGATCGCGGTGGCGTTCTTGGCCTACGGGTTCGCGACGACGCTGGATCGTGCACACGGCATGACCTGGACGCTACCGGTGTTGGGCGTGTGGGTCATCGTGTCGACGTGGATCCTGCCGGGCGTCACGCTGACCTCCGGCATGACGTGGTCGAATGTCGTTGCGGGGGCGCTGTTGACGTTCCTGGGGCTCAACGCGACCTACTTCGGCATGCGCACCCGCGCGGCGGGCACGCACGCGTAGCCTCGAACTCGGTTCAGCAGCAAGGCAATTCGCCGGTCCCGGGCCGGCGCGGTGGGGCCCGGGGCGGCGATCAGCCGCAGACCGCGCCGATCGCGGCCGAGCTGACCAGCTTCACGTACTTGGCCAGCACCCCGGTCTTGTAGCGCGGCTCCGGCGGGGTGAAATCCCTGCGGCGGGCCTCGAATTCGGCCGGATCGGTCAGGACGTCGAGGACATGGTTGGCCACGTCCAGGCGGATCCGGTCGCCGTCCCGCAAGAAGGCGATCGGCCCGGCGTCGACCGCCTCGGGCGCGATGTGGCCGACGCACAGGCCGGTGGTCCCCCCGGAGAACCGGCCGTCGGTCAGCAGCAGCACGTCTTTGCCCAGACCGGCGCCCTTGATGGCGCCGGTGATGGCCAGCATCTCGCGCATGCCGGGACCGCCCTTGGGGCCTTCGTAGCGGATCACCACCGCGTCACCCTTGGTGATGGTGCCGTCCTCCAGCGCGTCCAGCGCGGCCCGTTCGCCGTCGAAAACCCTTGCGGTGCCCTCGAACACGTCGGAATCGAAACCGGCCGACTTGACCACCGCGCCCTCGGGCGCCAGCGATCCGCGCAGGATGGTGATGCCGCCGGTCGGGTGGATGGGATTGCTCAGCGCGCGCAGCACCTTGCCGTCCGGGTCGGGCGGGGCGATCTCGGCCAGGTTCTCGGCCACGGTCGCGCCGGTCACCGTCAGGCAGTCGCCGCGCAGCAGCCCGGCGTCCAGCAGCGCCTTCATCACCACCGGCACGCCGCCGATGTGGTCGACGTGCGACATCACGTGGCGGCCGAACGGTTTAACGTCGGCCAGGTGCGGCACCTTCGACCCGATCCGGCTGAAATCGTCCAGCGACAGTTCGACGTCGGCCTCGTGGGCGATGGCCAGCAGGTGCAGCACCGCGTTGGTCGAGCCGCCGAACGCCATCACCACCGCGATCGCGTTCTCGAACGCCTCCTTGGTCAGGATGTCGCGGGCGGTGATGCCGCGCCGCAGCAATTCGACGACGGCCGCACCGCTGCGCCGGGCGAACCCGTCGCGGCGGCGGTCGGTCGCCGGCGGCGCCGCGCTGCCCGGCAGGGACATCCCGAGCGCCTCGGCGGCGCTGGCCATCGTGTTGGCCGTGTACATGCCGCCGCACGCGCCCTCGCCGGGACAGATCGCCCGCTCGATGGCGTCGACGTCCTCACGCGGCATCAGGCCCCGGGCGCACGCACCCACCGCCTCGAACGCGTCGATGATGGTGACCTCGCGCTCGGTGCCGTCGGACAGCTTGGCGACGCCGGGCAGGATCGAGCCGGCGTAGAGGAACACCGAGGCCAGGTCCAGCCGTGCGGCGGCCATCAGCATCCCGGGCAGCGACTTGTCGCAACCGGCCAGCAGCACCGAGCCGTCCAGGCGCTCGGCCTGCATGACCGTCTCGACGCTGTCGGCGATCACCTCGCGCGACACCAGGGAGAAGTGCATGCCCTCGTGGCCCATCGAGATGCCGTCGGACACCGAGATGGTGCCGAACTCGAGGGGATACCCGCCGGCCGAGAACACGCCCTCCTTGACGGCCTTGGCGAGCCGGTCCAGGGAAAGGTTGCACGGGGTGATCTCGTTCCACGACGACGCGACCCCGATCTGCGGTTTCGCGAAGTCCTCGTCTCCCATGCCTACGGCCCGCAGCATGCCCCGGGCGGCGGCCTTCTCCAGGCCGTCGGTGACGTCACGACTACGCGGCTTGATGTCGGCGGTGGTGGCCGGATCGGTGGTGGGCATTGTTCAAGTATGCGCTGGCCAGTCGCGATGCCCGTTTCCGGGGTGATACCCCGCTGGGGTATAAGCTGGAGTCCGGCGTGATGCCGCCGACGGGCGGCCGAGTGAGCAGGGGTGGCAGATGACCGACGAGCACGGGTACTCGCAGCAGAAGGACAACTACGCCAAACGGCTGCGGCGCATCGAGGGCCAGGTCCGTGGGATCGCCCGGATGATCGAGGAGGACAAGTACTGCATCGACGTCCTCACCCAGGTCAGCGCCGTCAACAGCGCCCTGCGCTCGGTCGCCCTGAATTTGCTGGACGAGCACCTGAACCACTGCGTCACCCGCGCCGTCGCCGAAGGCGGCGAGGACGCCCAGGCCAAGCTCGACGAGGCCTCCGCCGCGATTGCGCGGCTGGTTCGTTCCTGATCGGTGACGCAGTTGAGACCTGCGTATCGGCCCTGATTCAGGGGGAGGCGTAGTTGCGGTCCGTACGGTAAGGCAGTGTGATCGCATTAGGCGCGACAACCCAGGAAGTGGGTAGTCCGGCCGATACAGACGCCATGACTGCCGAAATTAATGCTGCCGCGCGAACGTGGACCCCACGGATCGCGGCTCAGTTGGCTGTGCTGGCGGCCGCGGCGTTCACCTACGTCACCGCCGAGATCCTGCCGGTGGGCGCGCTGCCGGCCATCGCCCGCGACCTGCACGTCAGCCTGTTCGCGGTGGGCACGCTGCTGACCTGGTATGCCTTCGTGGCGGCGCTGACGACGTTTCCGCTGGTGCGCTGGACCGCGCATTGGCCCCGGCGTCGTGCGCTCATGCTCAGCCTGAGCTGCCTGACCGCCTCACAGGTCATCTCGGCGCTGGCGCCCAGTTTCGCGGTGCTGGCCGCCGGGCGGGTGCTCTGCGCGATCACCCACGGCCTGCTGTGGGCGGTCATCGCACCGATCGCCACCCGGCTGGTGCCGCCCAGCCACGCCGGGCGCGCCACCATGTCGATCTACGTCGGCACCAGCCTGGCGCTGGTGGTGGGCAGCCCGCTGACCGCGGCCCTGAGCCTGATGTGGGGCTGGCGCCTGGCCGTCGTGTGCGTCACCGTCGCGGCCGCCGCCGTCACGGTCGCCGCCCGCCTGATGCTGCCGGAGATGGTGCTCACCTCCGACCAGCTCGCCCACGTGGGTCCGCGGTCGCGACACCACCGCAACCCGCGGCTGATCCTCGTCAGCGTGCTGGCGATGATCGCCGTCACCGGTCATTTCGTCTCCTACACCTACATCGTCGAGGTCATCCGCAACGTGCTCGGGGTGCGCGGGCCGAACCTCGCCTTCGTGCTGGCCGCCTACGGGCTGGCCGGCCTGCTGTCGCTGCCGCTGGTGGCCCGGCCGCTGGACCACCGGCCCAAGAGCGCGATCATCCTGTGCATCACGGGGTTGACGGCGGCCTTCGTGGCGCTGACCGCCCTGGCGATCGGTGGCCGGACCGGCGTGGCCACCGCGCTGATCGGGACCGCCGCCATCGTGCTGTGGGGGGCGATGGCCACCGCGGTCTCGCCGATGATGCAATCCGCCGCGATGCGCAACGGGGCCGACGACCCCGACGGCGCGTCGGGGCTCTACGTCACCGCGTTCCAGGTCGGCATCATGGCCGGCTCGCTGGCCGGTGGCCTGCTCTTCGAGCGCAGCGTCACGATGATGCTGACCGCGTCGGCGGCCCTGATGGCCGTCGCCCTGGCCGGCATCGTGGCCAACCGGCGGATGCTGGATGTTGCTCCGACAAGCTCACCCGATTCATAGCCGCCCAGCTCAACCACGCAATCAGCGCTGCTCTCGGGCCCGGTTCAGCCGCGGCTGACGGTAGCTGGCGCATGCCCTATGCCACACTGTGTCGAGAACACGAGTGGAGGTATGCGTATGTCGGGCAGGACGAGGGACAGGACCGGAAAGGGCCTCTTCGCCGCTCTGAACACCGCCGGCTTGGCGTCCGTCGTGGGCTTGGCGCTGGTGCTGAGTGCGGCTCCCGCACTGGCGGATCCGGACCCGGCCCCCGCTGACCCGGGCGCGGTCGCGGCTCCGCCCGCACCACCCGCGCCGCCCGACCCGTTCGCGCCGCCGCCCCCGGCCGACGAGCGTGCGGGTGAACAGGCCGGTGCCCGCACCGACGTCGTCGGCCAGCTCGCAGTCC
>NZ_LZKY01000140.1:0-973 GCF_001673055.1 Mycobacterium sp. 1245801.1 | reverse complement strand
ACCCTCGATCCGCACGGTGCCCGCACCGACCACGATGACGTCGGCGAGTTCACGCAACAGGTTGAAGATCAACCGGTCGCCCGGGCCGCCCATGGCGCCGCTGCTGCCACCGGAGGTGGCCCCGCCGTCGACGCTGGCGATGAAGTTCGCCCGCACCCACGTCCCGTCGTGTGCGGGATAGCCATAGAGTCCGGGGAGGTCGCCCTCGTCGAGGCCGCGCACCGACCCGAGCAGCGACAGCGCGGCGCCAGAGTCGGGCATGGGTCTGATTGCAGCACGCCGCTACAGTGCCTGCATGCACGGGTCCACCTCCGCGGGCGTCGCGGGCGGCGTGGCTCACCTGGTCGATCGGCACCCGACGGTGTCGCCGGAGCGGCTGATCGCCCAATTGAGGCCGCCCCCGACGTTCGCCGACGTGAGCTTCGCGACATATCGGCCCGATCCGGCGGAGCCGACGCAGGCCGCCGCGGTGGTGGCCTGCCGCGACTTCTGCCGCCAGGCCGTCGAGCGTCGCGCCGGTCGCCGAAAGCTGTTGGGGCGGCGCGAAACCCTGCCCGGTGTCGGGTTGTACCTGGACGGCGGGTTCGGCGTGGGCAAGACGCACCTGCTGGCGTCGGCCTACTACGAGCTACCCGGTGACGGGCCGGGTGCGTCGCCGGATGGCCAAGCCCCCAAGGCGTTTGCGACGTTCGGGGAGCTGACCCAGTTGGCCGGGGTGTTCGGCTTCGCCGAGTGCGTCGACCTGCTGGCCGGCTACACGGCGGTCTGCATCGACGAATTCGAACTCGACGATCCGGGCAACACCACGCTGATCTCGCGGCTGCTCTCCTCGCTGGTCGAGCGTGGGGTCTCGGTGGCGGCCACCTCCAACACGCTGCCCGAGCAGCTCGGTGCGGGCCGCTTCGCCGCCCAGGACTTTCTGCGCGAAATCAACACGCTGGCAAGCATTTTCACGACCGTGCGGATCGAGGGT
>NZ_LZKY01000139.1:0-16604 GCF_001673055.1 Mycobacterium sp. 1245801.1 | reverse complement strand
ATTGGGTGGCCCGCAGTGAGCTGGTTGAGAGAGCCTCTGCGGCACAGCAGAGACTGCAAGTCGTTATCGCCGACACATGGAATGCACGGGCGCGTTGGTATCTAGCGGGCACAGAGCAGTTGCTTGATGCGTCTGCTGGTGTGTCGGCGTTGTTGTCCGACGTAGCAGACATCGCTTACCACGAAACGCCTCACATCGCGAATGAAATGATTGCTCGTCGAGACCTAACGAGCCAGGGCGCGAAAGCGCGACGGTTTCTTACGGATGCTCTCCTCGCACACCGAGACACTGAAGCATTTTCAATCGAGGGTTATGGGCCCGACCGCGCCATCTATGAGGCGGTGTTTCGAAAGACTGGAATCCATCGCTTGTCGGATACAGGGTATTGGGAGCTGCGCTCGCCGGTGGACCGCAGCTGGAAGCCCGTTTGGTCCCTAATCAACTCGCAGTTCGATCAGGCAACGAATGGGCGCACCAGCTTGGCCCAGATTCGTTCACGCCTCACATTACCTCCGGTCGGTCTCAAGGACGGCATCGTTCCTCTCCTTTTGATCACTGGCCTCATCGCCCGAAGTGATGAGATCGCCGTCTACGAGCACGGCAGTCTCGTCCTCTCGATTGACGATGCTGTTGCAGAGCGCTTAATGAAGAACATCGGCCACTTCTCGATAAAGAACACTCAAACCACGAAGGGCAATCGGGCTCTTGTCATCGAGAGTCTTGTCTCGCGCCTGGGCATCACAACGCGCTACCGCGGCGGTTCACCAACCTTCTTGAACGTTGCTACCGCATTGTTCCGCGAGCTGCGGTTACTTCCCCCTTACTCGCAAAAGACCACAACCGGTCTCTCTGCAGAGGCTGTCGCTGTGAGAGACGCTTTCCGTCAGGCGGCAGAGCCGGATGTACTCGTATTCGAGACGCTTCCCGGAATCTTTGGCATGCGCTCATTCAGTGGACGAGGACGCATGGATAATGATGTTGCTGACGAGTTCGCTGACCGACTCGCTAATGCGATTCGTGAGCTGCGAGAGGCCTACCCCCGGTTGATGGATTCAATACGACGTCAACTGGCACACGCAACGTCAACGTCCAGCGACTTAAGCGAGCTTCGCCAGGATCTATGCGCTGACGCGACGCGACTCAGCGGGCACATACTTGAGCCGAGGCTCAAGGCATTCGTTGGTGCGTTGAGCCGTCCGCTCGATGACGAGGAGTGGCTTGAAAACCTGGCAATGGTGGCATGTGATGGTCAGGCGCCACGCATCTGGACGGATGACGTCGGTGCTCGTTTCCCACTGCGTATTGCGGAACTCGGAGGCGCGTTGCGTCGCACGTCCGCTCTATTGCACGACCGTCTGGCTGCGAGCAAGACCCAGGGTTATTCATCGAGCCGAATGACGTTGACAAGGCCTGATGGCACCGAGACGATCGAGCTACTTGCGCTCACCGAGCCAGAGAAGGCCGCCATTGACCCTCATTATGAGCGTTTGCTCGAAACGTTGATGGGAAGCGGCATGTCGCGAGCGACAGCTTGTCGGATGCTTATGGCACGGTTAGCTGTGGAGCACGAGACGGCCGTCTCGGCCGCTGCCCGAGTCGCCAACAGGGAGGACCAGCGATATGGCTGACATGATCCGACACATCTGCGGGATCAGTGGAGGAAAAGACTCCAGCGCCTTGGCCGTCTACATGCGCGACCGCGTACCGGAGATGGAGTACTTCTTTTGCGATACGGGCGCGGAGCTTCCCGAGACGTACGAGTATCTCGACCGGCTTGAGACTGCACTCGGCAAACCCATCGAGCGGCTCAACGCACGTAAAGGCTTCGACCATTGGTTTGACGTGTACCGAGGAGCCCTTCCATCACCGCAGATGCGCTGGTGCACGAAAAAAATGAAGATCGAGCCACTTGAAGAGTGGATCGGTGATGATCACGCCGTTTCATACGTCGCTATCAGGGCGGACGAGTCCGGGCGAAAGGGTTATGTAAGCACCAAGCCCAATATCCGAACGGTTCTGCCCTTCGTCGAGGACAACGTGGACCACGACGGCGTGATGCGGATTCTGGACCAGTCGGGCATCGGCTTGCCGAAGTACTACGACTGGCGCACCCGCTCGGGGTGTTACTTCTGCTTCTACCAACGCAAGGCCGAGTGGGTCGGACTTGCCGACCGCCACCCCGAACTGTTTCAGCGCGCCATCGCCATCGAGTCAAAGGTCCGTCAGGACGCCGGCGCCGATGGGGACGCGTCTTTTGGTGACTATGCAATGAAAGGCCGGCAGTACACGTGGTCTGGTGGAGAATCCCTTCCCGAGCTCCTAGCCCGTAGAGAAGAGATTCTCGCTCGGCACGCTGATGCACAGGAACAGGCGAAGAAGCGGAAGAAAAACCGGCCGCTGTGGGAGGTACTTGGGGATGCACTTGATGATGACGACGACTCTATGCAGTGTTCGGTGTGTGCGCTCTGATCGCCCACAGTTACGCCCTCGCCGGCCTCCTAGCCATGTCCCCTCCCGCGGCTGATGTCAGTAAATAAGAGCCAGCAGAATCATTTGTGGCAGAGCGAGTCCGGTGCTGACTTACTGGACCTCTACAACGGTGCCGAACCGCTCGCGACGCTACTGCCCAAATGCGCAGCCGTCTACATGTGGAAGTTAGCGCTCGCGCCAGGGATCCTGCAAAAGGCTGATCCCGATGAATACACCACATGGCTAGATCGCTTGTGCACGATCCCGTTGGGCAGAGTCGCCGACTCTCAGTTATCACACTATCTTCGGCTCTCAAACGTCGAGATCCGCGGGCGCGGGCTGCCGGAGCCAAAAAAACAATTCTTCCGAAAGTTTCTATCTCCAAACTCGGCACGGAAATGGATGACCGAATATATCAACGAGCTCAGCGCCCACCTTCCCGCCCTTTACGTGGGGGAAACTGAGAATCTCCAACAGCGGATAACCCAGCATCTGTCCGGTGAAAGTCAGTTTGGCGCGCAGGTGCGGGAGGCGCCGGAACTGTCGTGGAAAATGCTCCGACTGTACTTCGTGCGAATTGAAAATAGAGATTCAGAATTTGCAACCGCTGCTCGTCGATCGCTCGAGTACCTAACTTCCAGCCTTACCATTGCAGGTTTCACAATCAGACCAGGTTAGGAGAAAAGCGTGACAGCGAAAGCACACTCAACGATAAAAGACGTTTCCGCTACAAAGAACTTCGACTATTTGTACGGAAGCTTTCGGCTATCGAAATGGGAGATCCCATACTTCGCCACTACCGTGAGCTTGAAGGATGCAGCCGCCGATTTGAGGCTCACTTCTGAGATTCCCGGCGCAGAAAACATCGAATGGAAACTTGACGAGCTATACCAGCGCGATATCGACTGGACTCGAGTCGAGCGACAAATCGTGCCGTATCTTCGAAATTCGGATATCCCACAATTCTTCAATTCGATTACAATTGCTCTCCTGCCTTACGATACTGCCCGCGGCAGACTGGCAGACAAGTTCGACGATGCGATCGACTGGAGCCCGCCCGGATTGGCGAACCCCGATAGCTTCGGAAAGATTATTAACGTCGGCCCCATCACTATCGGCAGTTGGAACCAGTGGGATTCCCCAGCTGATGACGAATTCCGCAGTGGCCGGATACGCTGGAACACCGACGAAGTCTTTGGAGTCGCAATCGACGGGCAGCACCGTCTAGCTGCGATTAAATCTCTGGTGCAAGGTGCAACCTCGGTCTCAAGCGTGACGGGTTCGCGGGTTCCCGTCATCTTCCTACTTTTTGACAAAGCAGTAGGCTATGGCGGCCCTACCAACCCTCCAATGGTCGAACTCCTTCGTACACTATTTATTGATTTAAATAAGCATGCACAAACGGTGAAGCGGGGCAGACAAATCCTGCTCGACGACCGTGATCCACACGCTGTCTGTGTCCGAACACTAATTGCTCAAAAGCTAAGTGACCACGCCGACACGCTCCACGGCGCCCCGCCGCGCTTACCACTGTCGCTCGTTGACTGGCACTCCGAACAAGCGAAGTTCGACGACGGACCCTATCTCTGCACTGTCCTGGGCCTCGACTGGATTGTGATCCGATCTCTGGATACGAAGCCGATATCGGACTGGACGGATTATAATGCCATCAACAAGCAGATAATTAGGCTGGAGAACCGCCTCGGGATTAACTTGGGCTCCGCCCGAGGCCGCCTCGCCGATCTGCAAAACTTGCAGATGAGTTCCTTTTCCTATCAAGAGTCCGACCTTGATGCGATTGGTAATGCATTCGGCGATGTCTGGAGAAAGCCGATTATCCGGTTATTAACGGAGTTCCAGCCTTACGCCGATCTAATCGCCCAGAGGGTGGAGGACCGTTCGTTCTCGATGCAGTACCAACAGTGGTTTCAACTGTATCAGGCGAGCCAGAAAGAAGGTGTTACTGGTGGGCACGCATCGACTGAGTACGGGCAATTCTTGCAGCGCGCCGCGCTAGCCGACACCAACCCGAAAGGGGAAGCCGACTTTCTCAAAACGCTGAAAGCTCAGAATACCGGCAAGCGTGACCGGGGGTTGGCATTCAATGTGGTATTCCAAAGAGCGATGGTGGAAGGGTTCCTAGAATACTCACAATTTGGGGAAGCCGCCGTCAGCGAGCTAGCCCAAGAGGACGACGATAATGACGTCGATTTTGGTGATCTTGCCTTCGATGATGACCTAGAGCTCACGGATATTGAGGATGATGCCTTCGAATTCTCCGAAGCGGCTCCTGGGTCAAATGTTACGTCGGTTCCGAGCAGTGGGCTAGGGAAAATTGAATCTGCACTCAAGGCGCAGTATGAATCTCGCTCATCAGAATATGTGGCGGCAATGAACAGGTTCGTCGCTGCAATTCCCAACTTACTCGAAGTTGACGCTGAATTCGAGTCGGCTGAAGGCAAATTCGGAAAGTTCTGGTTGGGCTCGTTCTTGAAGGCTGAAGGTGGAATCGACTTTACCCAAGGCGCGTCGAGTCGCGCGAAAGACATCCTCTTCGCCGTTGCTGCAATGTGTCTGTACGACGATATGCGCGAGCCGGTGGAGGAGTCAGATTTTAACGAGTTTTGGGCCACCTGCCAAGACCCGACGGCGGGCGCCGTTTGTCGCAAAGTTGGCAGAGTGCTGAAGCGCATGACAAATACGGATGCCTCACTCGGCGGTCGCATCCTTCGATCGCAGGGGCATAGCCACGACCCGGACAAAGCGATGGACGAAATGCACGACCGACTACGGTACGTATGGCAGGGCATTGGGCTGTAGATGCCGACGGACGGCCTAGGTACGCGCCTGCGGGAAGAGCTTTCAAAGTACTTCCCAATGCGGACCTCGCCTTGGGGTGAAGACCCTATCGCCGTGGACGAGAGCGCTTCCGTTCCGGCGGTAGAAACAGGCTCCGTTGACCTCGTCAGATCACAGCTCCGGCCAAGGCTTTTCGATTACCAGGTCGATCTTGTTGAGAAATTTGTTGAGCATATGTCCGAAGGTCGGACCGGTCTTCTCTCTCTCCCTACTGGAGGAGGAAAGACCCGCACTGCGGTCGTTGCGTGTTTGGATTCGTTTACCCGCGAAACGCTCGAGAATGTCATCTGGCTGGCCCCCACACGTGAGTTGGTTGACCAGGCGCTGCTGACATTCATTGAGATGTGGAAGGCGATAGGTCGATGCCCGGATATGCGAATTAGAAAGGGATTTCAAACTTCGAGTGGCCGAAGCGTTTGCGTCACCACGCCGCAGGAGGTTTATGCGCGGTTACGTGACGATTTGGACGTTGGAGTTTGGGACGCGGTGGTCTTTGACGAAGCCCATCAACTTGGCGCACGGACATACGAACAGTCGGTTCGGGCACTACGTGCCAAACATAGCGTTTCCTCGTCACGGCCGACGGGTCTTATTGGCCTGTCGGCTACCCCTGGCCGAACTGTGGATGAAGAGACAAGTCAGCTGGTCGAATTTTTTGGTGGCGAACTGATTACGAGCGGTACCCTCGGTACGAATCCAGTCCTCACGTTACAGAGGCGTGGGGTGCTTGCACGCCTTGAGTTCCGCAAGTTGACGCAACGGGCGATCCCTGTAGCGGACGAGCTCACACGACTGAGAGTTGCGGTCAAAGCCTGCCAGTCCTTCGCGCTGAGGGGGCGGCGGGTGATGGTGTTTACGCAGTCAGTTGAAGGCGCGGAGTGCCTGGCCGATGCGTTGAGCGGGTTGGAAGTACCAGCTGCGTGCGTGAGCTCTAAGCTTTCGGCGCAGAGGCGATTCGCGATACTTGCCGCATTCGGGGAGGGGAAGGTCCAAGTGCTTGCAAACCAGCGTCTGCTCGCCACTGGCTACGACTGTCCGGCAGTGTCTGATGTCTTGCTCCTCGGGCCAATTGGAAGCCCCATACTCTTTGAGCAGATGGTGGGACGAGCTGCAAGAGGACCGAAGACGGGTGGCTCGGCGCTCGCTCGAGTGTGGGATTTCGACGATCATCTGACTCGGTATGGAATTCCGTCATCATATTATCGATATCGGGATTACGACTGGTCGCGGAACTAACCCGATGCGGGACGAATTGACTTCCAGACACTTCGCATGAACGAACGAGGCGAGACGGCGTAATGATTATCGCTACGGAGAACAACGGTTGGGCCAGCAGGAGGCAGCGCACCGCAATCGGCCGTGGTGATCTCTCGATGCCCGTGAGACAAGCCTTACTCGATGGCGTAATGCGCGCGGACGCTTCGGTACTCGATTACGGCTGTGGTCGTGGTCAGGACGTGGAGCGTTTGGGTCGCTTGGGTCTCAATGCGAAAGGCTGGGACCCGTTCTACGCTCCCGACACGAAACTCGAGGCAAACGACGTTGTTATGCTTAATTACGTACTCAACGTCATTGAGGACTCTGCCGAGCGACGGCAGACGCTTGGGACTGCCTGGGCGTTTACATCAAGAGTGCTAATTGTAGCCAGCCGTCTCAAGTGGGAGCTCAGCTCAGTTAACGGCATCGCCTCCGGCGATGGACTTATTACTAGCCGCAACACATTTCAGCATTTCTTCAGTCCGAACGAGCTACGGAAGTTTGTCGATGAGGTGACAGGTACGCGGTGCGTGTCGCCAACTCCTGGTGTCGTATACGCATTCCGCCGCGATGAGGATCGCTTCTCATACTTGGCTCGGGGAACGATTGCAGGCTTCCATTGGGCCGATAGTCAAGACTACGCCTCGGCTGTATCGGAGCTCATATCGTTTACAGAGCAGCGTGGTCGGCCGCCGCTATTCGAAGAAATACCGGACGACCTCCTACCGATGCTGGGTACGCTTTCGCGAAGGTCGATGCTAGAGCTTATCCAAAAGGGTGCGTCGCCCGAGCGAGTTGCTGAAGGGTTCAAACGTTCGACACTCGACACGCTGCTGTATCTCGGCACGTCAATCTTCAATGGTCGAGTGTCCCTAAAGGATCTCCCGTTAACCGTCCAAGCGGACATCAAACACTGCTTCAAGAGTTATCGCGAAGCGTGTGCCCGCGCTGATCGGCTGCTAACGAAGATCCGCGACGACACCTACGTGCGCGGTGCCATGCGTAATTCACCCGGCAAACTGACTGCCACTGCGCTATACGTCCATCGGCGTGCAATACCGAAAATGCCTGTAGTTCTTCGCCTCTACGAATACTGTGGATTCGTCGCGGCCGGAAGGCCGGATGAGTGGAACATACTCAAGCTTGACCACCGTGGCAGGCGGGTTTCGTGGTCGTCTTACCCCACGTTTGATGCGGATCCACATCCAAGTCTGGAGTGGACGTATGGCGTGGAAATGACATCTCTAGAGGCGAGCTTCCAGCGGTTCGGCGATCGATCAAATCGGCCAATACTTCACCGCAAGGAGGAGTTTCTACACACTGACGATCCGCACTACGCGAAGTACCGCCGTCTCACAGCAGCGGAGGCCCGTGCAGGGCTGTACGAGAATCCAACGATCATTGGCCTCGAAGATGGCTGGCACAGCGAACTAGAGCGTTGCGGCGTCAATCTGCGAGGTCACCGTCTGGTTAAGCGGGGTCTAAGAGACTGCTGAATTATGGGTGTTGGGTGCTCGCGCAGTGAGGTTAGATCTCACAACAGGGTGCGTCCATGGCACAGGTCCTCGTGTGCGGTCCAGGTATCGAACCGCGTGGTGGGGTCGAGTCCGGCTTTGGTCGCTCCGCTTAGTAACCAAAAACCCGCCCCCGGCCCAAACCGGTCGGTCAAGACAAGACCACTCAGAAAATCGAGGGCAGGTGTCCTAAGTCTGGTTAGACAATCCTCTGCGACTCGACGTGCGGCCCAAAGCGCGCGAGTTGCTACTTATCTTGGGTCCTCCGGCGAATAGGCCTCGGCCCAGACGACGAACGTCGCGATGTTGCCAAACCGCTTGTGTATCACACGCGTTTCGGCTTTGCGATCGTGCGTAATCACGAAGCATTTTCCTGGCTTTGTCGCGGCACCGCAGCCGCAGTAGCAGCTCCCGTCTGGGGACGTCAGGGATTGCGGCAATGTTCCCGCAGCGTGTCTCCATCGTTGGCTTCCTCAGGATTGTTCTGTGTTTCTGTATTGCCCGGCCTCACATCGAGTTATCAGGCAGCTATTCCGGGTCGCAAACGATCAACCCAGAAGAGCCACGGCGCAGCACCTTTCGCTCTAAGGCCTTGTTCAACGCATCGTCTAGCCGCGCGTCTATCTGCTGAGTGATGCGGCGGCCGCCCAGCAGATTAAGCGCCTCGCGTTTGAGGTCATAGGTGTCGATCCCACCCGTCTGCTCTGCCACCACGATCATCGCGTTGCCAATTTCGATCAGCGATACGTGGTCTAGCTGACGACTGGTCCCTTCCGGCGGCCGGCGCACGGTCCGCCAGTCTTCTGGCTCAACGCCGACGGGCCAGAAGAAGCCGTCGCCTGTCGGCCGGCGATAGTCGACAGGGACGATTCGTTCAATCGATCGATGGCGATTCTCGTTGATTCTGGTCAGATTGAAGGCTGCCGCAACCAACTTGGTAAGGCGACGCGGGTGTACCGGGGCTTCCGCAGCCATCGCACTGATGATTGCGTCGTATACCCGCGACTTCGCGTATGCGATGGGTAGATCATCGAGCACGGTGACATCCCCGAGCCGTCCGGGCTTCCACTCCCGATACACCTGCACCATCGGATGACTCGGTGGAGCGTGTGGTTTGAGCGGTGAGGTCGATCGCAGGAGCGGGGCGGCCTGAAGCAGGGGAGCGGTCGACGACGTGGACGGCGTTGTCGGGGCCGTTATCTCGCCGAAGAGCACACGCTGGCGCGCTGTGTCCACTGAACCTTTGAGTTGGGTCACGACGTGTTCAGGGCGTTGGAGCCACTCCGGTAACCACACTCGTTCGATGGCCGGCCAATGCATTAGGTCGCACAGTACATCGACCGGCAGGGAGTCGCGGTCGGCAACGGTGCGGCGTGCGCGCCAGCCTTGACCGTCGAGGAGAACTGCGACAAGCTGCCGCTCGGGTTCCGTGGGAGCCGCAAGTACGAGATCCACTCGGAAATCGGACAAGCCGAGATCGGTTGTCACGACCAGACCGGCGTCTCGCAATGCAGCGGCGATGTCATCACGGTGGCGATCGATCACGGGCGTCCGACGCATGCTGTCGGCCGCGTCGTCGACACCGCGCGCCGCCATCTCCAGGTACGCCTTGAGATGCTTGGTGCCGATCTGGCTGGTTTCCTCGGCGCGCAGGTCCTCCGCATCAAAACTGGCGTATAAAACCACCTGTCGGCGAGCGCGCGTGATCGCAACATTGAGTCGACGTTCCCCGCCGGGCCTCGACAGCGGCCCGAAGTTGAGCGGCACCACGCCTTTTTCGTTTGCGCTGAAAGCTACCGAGAACAGGATGGTGTCGCGCTCGTCACCCTGGACGTTTTCTAGGTTCTTGACGAAAAGGCCATCCGGCTCGTCCAGAGCACGCACCACCCGTTCGTCTGCACTGTCGCGCAATAGGTTATCTATTAGGTCGCGTTGCTGGGCGTTGAACGTGATGATGCCCAGCGACGGAACCGCATCGGGCGACTGCTCGAACCGCCGCGCTACGTCATCGACGATGGCATCGGCCTCAACGCGGTTGGTCCGCAGCGTCTTGCCTTTGCCGGACCGCTCGAAGGTTCCGTTCACCCGGATTAGCGATATTCCTTGTCCGCCTGCATCGGACGCGCCACCGCTTCGCGGTGCGGGGAAGGAGGCTAGCCGCCGGTTGTAGTAGTGCTGGTTGCTGAAGGCAATCAATGCCTCGTCCTGGCTGCGGTAATGCCAGGACAACCACTGCTGGGGGACCTGCGCGTGGACGCACTCGGTGAGGATCGACTCCTCATCGAGGAAGAACTCCTGGTCGTTGTCGTCCGCGTCGTCAACGTTGGCGTTCGCCTCGGCAAAGCTGGTCGGCGGCATCTGCTTGCTGTCTCCCACGACGACCACTGAGCGGCTGCGGCCCATCGCCCCGATGGCATCAGCGACCCGAATTTGGGATGCCTCGTCGAACACCACGATGTCGAACAGGTCCGGGCGCGCCGGGAAGAACCGTGCCACCGAGTCGGGGCTCATCATCGTGCACGGCATGATCTGGGTGATCAGCTCCCCGTAGTGCTCGATCAATCCGCGCACGCTCATCCCGCCGCGGCGTCGGTCCAATTGGCGGCGCAAGCCGCCGATCTGGCCGCTTGCGGCATTGGCGTCGAATCGCCTCTTTTGTAGTAGCGCCGCCGGGATCGCTCGAGGCAGCTCGCCGCGGATCCCGCGCAAACTATTTGTGTATCGCTCGATCGTCTTGTCGTGAGCCGTGGCGTTGAAGCTACCCAGGGCGGTGGCGTCGCGGCGTTCGGCAACGGATGCCACGGCGACGCCGCGCGCGAAGGCCAAGCTGGCATCGTCGGGGTCGATCTCGCCGTTTAGGATGGCCGTCCGCACGGCGGACATCCCCGCAGGTTTCAGCGGTTCGATGAGATGCAATAACGCAACCCAATGCTCGATTGAGCCCGTGTCGTCGAGGCGGCGGTTGGTGCGCGTCGCCCACCAGCGGGCGATAAACGGTTCGGGCTGCGCCCATTCGTTCTGACGCTCCGAATTGCTGCGGGTCGCCGTCGTCAGCTCGTTCCACGCCAGCGGGATGCGGGCGAGTTGATCTTTGAAGGCGCCGGCGGGCTGATTCGCGTAGTACGAGCGCAGATCGGCAACGTGCGGATCGTCTGGTTGAACAGACAGACATGTAGCCGTCCACCGCAGCCACCCCAGCTCATGCCTGACCTTCGCAGCCTGTTCGGGTACAAGGGCATTCCACGGTTCTGTGATGACGGTCACCGGAATTTTCGCCACCCTGGTGCGCAGCCCGGCCACTTCTACGTGCGACTCCAGTATGTCGGCGATGAGGGAAGTAAGGGTTTTGAGGTCAATGGTTTTCGGTTCTACGACTAGCACGTCTGACAGCTGCTCCAGGACGGCGCGTCGACGTTTCTTGCGCCCGAAGAATTTCGATTCATCCGCGGCCACCGCGGCCGCGTAAATCGCTGGTATGTCGAGATCGACCGCGCCGACCGAGGCGACTGACAGCCACCCGGGACTGTGCTGCGTAAGGTTTTGCAGATCGTTGCCTAGAGACTTCAGCTCTTGAGCCCAGGCGCCTTCGTGCAAGGCGTCCAGCGCGGCCAATGGGTACCGTGGAGCGCCACAAAGCTTTACCCAGCTGTCGAAACCGGCGGGCAGGCCGCACAGCCCCAGGCTCTCGATCGTGAAGCCACATTCGACGGCTGCGGCCAATGCCGAGTCGAACTCGACTGCGCACCGGTGAATTTCGGCGACCTCTGATTCCGCAGGGGGCGAGTCGATGAAGCCCCAGGGGTGATCGACGCTTGGCTGCGCGAGATCGGCGACCTCTGGCAGCTTTCGCATCACCTGCTGGAGGGCATCGAGCGTCTCCGAAGGGCCGCCGGCGACAAGCCCTTTCGGAACTTCGATCGGGGCGATGTCCTGGTCGGCGGCGAGCTCGGCCGTGCGTGCTGAATATAGCGACATGCCGGCGGCGTTTTCCTCATGCAGCCGCCGCGCGTAGCGGGCGAGCGCATTTCGACTGGATTCAGCCGCCTCGGTTTGCGTACGCAGCGAATCGGTATCGGCGCTAACACTGAGATCTAGAGCGGCGCGGATCTGTTCGCGAACGGCGGCGGGCCGCGAAGATTTGTCATGCAGATCCAGCGACAGCTCGCCCAATCCGACCGTCTGCAGCCGTTTCTTGACGACGTCGAGGGCGGCGCGCTTTTCGGCCACGAATAGCACCCGCCTTCCGGCGGCCATCGCGTGGGCGAGCAGATTCGTGATCGTCTGGGATTTGCCGGTACCCGGCGGGCCTTCCAGCACGAAGGTCCGTCCGGCAGCAGCTTGGGCGATGGCTTGCAGCTGAGACGAGTCGGCTGGTACCGGCATTTCGTCGCCGAGCCGATCGAGGTCGACGTCGGTGCTGCCGGTTACCGGGTCGGTGAACGGCTTGTCGGGCGAATCGATTAGGTGTCGAACCAAGCTGTTGCTCGACAACGCTTTCCACGAATCGTCAAGGTCCTTCCACAGCGGAAACTTCGCGAACTGCAGGATCGCCAGGTGCGTCGTCTCCTCGACCCGGAAGTGCAGACCTGCCCGCGTTATGGCGCGGCGAACGGCGTCGAAGGTGGCCGCAAGATCGATCCCCGACGCATCTTGCGCGGGTTCCTTGAGATCGGGAATCTCCAGGCCGAACGAAACCCGCAGCTTTTCGACCAGGCAGTAGTTCGGTGTCGAGGCGCCTGTTTCGTCGAGGGCTAGGGTGTAGCGCTCGCCGCGGTTGGCGGTGCTGAGCGTGACGGGCACGAGAACCAATGGCGACCGGAGTTCGCGGTCGTCGAACCGCCAGTTCAGCATCCCGAAAGTCAGATACAGGTTATTGGACCCGGTTTCCTCGACGATGGTCTTGGCTTTCGCGGCCAGGTACCGCAGCTTGATCTTGTACGCCGCGGCGGTAATGTCGATGTATGCGCTGTTCTTTTCGGCGAGCAGCAGTTCGCGTTCGCGTTCGGGAAGGTCACGCCCATAGCGGATTCCGCGGGCGACATCGATTTCCTTGACGGCGTCAGACGCCAGTAACGTTATGCGTGCATTGTCATTAACGGCGTCTTCGAAGCGGCCGAGGGCGGGTCCTGGTATCTCCACCCGGTATCCGGCGCGGTCGGTGTAGTTGATCAACTTGTTGCGCAGGCTCAAATCCAGCAACGCGTTCTTCCACTTGGCGACACGCGGCGGCACCGAATCCGTCTGATCCGAGACGGTCGCGCTCGAGTCGGAGCGTTGATAAGGGGCGATCACAGGCCCCGGCGCCGGGGTGTATTCGGTGACGAGGACGCTGCCATCGGGACTCAGCGTGCGACTGGGCAGCGGATAGATCCTCGAGAGCCGTGCCTGGCGGATATCGGTGACACCAAGGACATTTGACAAGTCATCACCAAGATGTCTTCTGCCGGCGGCGACTGCCTCTGGCAACGGTGAGGAGCCGTCGCCCCCTGCCAGCACCGTCGTCTCGATTAGCCGTATGTGACCGAGGTCCACGAGGTTGGCAACGTCGATTACTTCGGTGGTGGAGATGGCCGGTAGCGCAGAGTCGACTCGCCAATAGCCAAGCAGGGCATGGCCTTTGATGACCCATAGGGTGGTGTTGATGCCAGCCTGTTCCAGCGCGGCGGCCATCGTGACAGCGGTGTCCAGGCAAGTTCCCAGTCGGCCATCAAGGACTTCGTGCGGCGTGCGAATTTTTTGACCGTCGAGTCCCCAACTTGCCGGAGGTTCCGCATACCGGATGTCCCTGGCGCGCATGGCGTCATAAACCGCCTGCGCGATGGCGTCGGCTCGTTCTGGACTTTCGCTCTGATAGCCGTCGATCGTCGAGCGTCCGGTGGCCGCATTGAGACGATCGGAAACGTCCGGCATTAGCGCGCTGATCGCTGCTGCGTTCGGCTGGATGTGTGCGGCCAACATCTCCAACCCCAGCTGCAGCGGGGTGGCCTTCCACTGGTTGGCGGCAAGAATGTTGACCTCGTTGAAGCCCTTCGCGATCACTTCGCCTGCGGCATCGTGCAGGACTGCCTCGATGCGGCCTGGGCGCTGGTCGTCGACCGTCAGCATGGAGGCAGGGTCCAGCGCCAAGTCAACGTCGCGCAGGATCGTGGGCTTGCCGGCCGCGAGATCGACGTGCAGTTCGCGCGGTCCGCCATGTGAACCCGTGGCGCTGACCACGTCCACCCGGAGGACCGCGCCCCGCAGGTCCTCGGTGACCCCGTCGATCGTCACCTGGTCGACCACGGGTATCCGGCAATGTGCCATCGGATAGCTCAGGTCGGAGATGGCCTTGATCTCCAGCCGGGCCGCGGCCGTCAAGGTTGTTATCTGCTGTGCCGGCGCAGGGGCAAATCGCGCGGCGGGAACTTTCTGTTCATTGGGTCGCTGTGCAACGGGAGGCGCCGGCTCGCGCGCCGGTTGGGTTTGACTTTCGGTCACCGGCGAAGCGGCAGGTAGGACGCTGAGAGTCGATTTCAGCCGGGCGGCATCGGCCGCCGGCCCGGGGGCGTTGGCCGCGTGCAAGAGCAGTTCGGCGGAGTCGATGGCGCGGTAAGCCTCGGCGGCGGTAAAGGACTCGTTGTGTGCCCATCGGTTGCGAACGTCGCGCAATTCGCTGGCATAGCTTTGCCCGACCCGCGAGAGCCGCCGGTTGAACGGGAAGCCGTATTCGCCAAGGCGTTCGGTCATCGCGCGCAGAATCAACGACAGGTCACGAGCCTTGTAAGTGCCCATTTGCCGTCCGGCGGCGGCATCCTTGCGGCGCAGCACCTCGGTCCACGGCACGCTGGGCGGCAGCGCCTGGCCGCACACATCTTCGACGAACGGGCCGAGGCCGTCGACCAATATTGACAGCGCCTCACCCACGAGGGAGTGGTAGTTCTTCTCGCTCACGTGAGGTCTCTCCAGCTGAATTCGGTGGATGCTGCCGTACTGCGCGGACGTGTGGCGAGCTTAAGTGGCCCGACCGACAGCCCGCGTTGGCCATAAAACCACGACAAGCTAACTTTCCGCAGGGGTTCCTGAGCAACCCGTTACGCCAAAAGCGTGTGGCGAGTCAGCGCGCGCTTTTACTCTCTTCTCCGTGGGAGCACCAGGTCCGGGAAATGACACGCTGAAGAATTACGTGTTGGCACTCGCCGACGCCGACCAATCGCTAAGCGAAACCGCGCGGCTGGCGGTGCTGGCTGCGCTTGAGGACCCCGACGTCCTCTCCGAAGCGCTGGGCGGCAGCGCCTCCGCGCACGTGACGGATTCGCTCACCGCCGTCGACGAGCCCGAGAACCCTGTCGGTGCCTATCTCGAATCCATCACCGTCTCCGGTTTCCGTGGCATCGGCCCCATTGTCACCGTTCCGCTCCAGCCGGGGCCAGGCTTGACGGTGATCGCTGGCCGCAACGGGTCGGGCAAGTCGACGTTGGCCGAGGCGCTTGAGTTGGCGCTGACTGGCGTCAATTCTCGGTGGAAAGACAAGCCGGTCGTGTGGTCGCAGGCTTGGCGCAACTTGCACGCCGGTGAACCGGCGCAGATCCGCATCGGTCTGACCGAAGAAGGCTCGGGCACAACGGCAATCGGCGTGGACTGGCCGGCGGGCCAGGACGTTCCCGTGGAGGACGCGCGGCGCTGGGTGCAGCGCAAAGGGCAAAAGCAGGAACCGGTCGGCGCGCTGGGATGGGACACGGCGCTGACGATGTATCGGCCGTTGCTCAGCTACGACGAGCTCGGCGGCATCCTGGAAGGCAAGCCCAGCGAATTCTACGATCAGCTCTATCGGCTGCTGGGTCTCGAGCAGCTCTCCTGCGCCATTAGCGTCCTCGACGCAGAGGTCAAAAAGCTTCGCCAACCCGGCGCCGACCTCAAGAAAGCCGCCGATGCCCTCAAGCCGATATTGGCCGCCCACGAAGATGCGCGCGCCTCGGCCGCGGCGGCACAGGTCAAGAAGAACAAGCCCGACCTGGACGCAGTGCGCCCACTGATCACCGGCGTAGCACCGAATGTTCCCACGGCGTGGGAACAGGCACGCAAGCTGACGGCGCCGAGCGCCGAGGACGCCGAAATCAAGTGCACAGCCCTGCGATCGGCGGCGCAGGCTTTACAGCGGGAAGTCCGGCGCGCCGATGCATTGGCGGCCGACCGCGCCCAGCTGCTTGAATCCACCCTGGAGTTTCACGACCAGCACGGTGATCAGCTTTGCCCGGTCTGCGGTCAAGGAACCCTTGACCAAGGTTGGGCGCTGGCGGCGCGCGCTGCTTCGATGGTGCTCAGTTCGGCGTCGGCGAGCGGCGGGCGAGCCACCGATCGCACCATTGCCACGACTGACGATCGCGCCTGCTGCGCCTCGGCGCGAGCGGCGGTGAGGTCGCTCAGGGCGCTTTGATCGCGCTCGAGGGCCGCGCGCGCCGCCAGCGCCCAACCTTGGTCAAGGGTTCCTTGACCGCAGACCGGGCAAAGCTGATCACCGTGCTGGTC
>NZ_LZKY01000138.1:0-10849 GCF_001673055.1 Mycobacterium sp. 1245801.1 | reverse complement strand
CGACATCGCCCGCACCTATCTCGACGACTGCCTGGCCCAGCACCTGGCCGGCGAGCTGACCGCCGCGCGCGCCGCGCGGCTCAAGTGGTGGACCACCGACCTGCAGGTGCGCACCGCCGACCGCTGCCTGCAGTTGCACGGCGGCTACGGCTACATGCGCGAATACGGCGCGGCGCGCGCGGCGGTCAGCTCGCCGGCCAGGTGCTGGGCCAGGCAGTCGTCGAGATAGGTGCGGGCGATGTCGATTTCGGTGGCCAGTTCGGCGAGGACGAATTGGCTGTTCTGGAAGCTGGCGATCGGTGAGCCGAACGCGGTGCGGTCCCGCACGTAGTCCAGCGTCTGGGCGAGGATGCCTTCCGCTGCGGCCACCGCCCCCACCCCGAGCGCGAGCCGCTCCTGGGGCAGGTTCTTCATCAGCTGGTAGAAGCCCTTGCCCTCGTCCTCGAGCAGATTGGCCCTGGGCACCCGCATGTCGGTGAAGGTGAGCTCGCTGGTGTCCTGGGCGTGCAGGCCGATCTTCTCCAGGTTGCGGCCGCGGGAGAACCCCGGTGTGGTGGGGTCGACGACCAGCAGCGACAGGCCGTGGTGACGGTCCGGCGAGGTGCGCACCGCGACGACGAAGAGGTCGCCGATCTGCCCGTTGGAGATGAAGGTCTTGGCGCCGTTGACGACGTAGTCGTCACCGTCGGGCACCGCCGTCGTGCGGATCCCGGCCAGGTCGCTGCCGGTGCCGGGCTCGGTCATCGCGATGGCGAGCACCGTCTCGCCGGTGACCACGCCGGGCAACCAGCGCCGTTGCTGTTCTGGGGTGGTCAGGTCGGTGAGGTAGGGCAGCACCACGTCGTTTTGCAGCGTGAAGGCGATGGCCTCGGCGGCCGCGCCCGCCCGCTGCAACTCGTCGATGACGATCGCGTTGTAGCGGAAGTCGGCCACGCCCGGGCCGCCGAGGCGCTCGGGTACGGAAAAGCCCAGCAGTCCGAGCTTTCCGGCTTCGATGAACAGCGCGCGATCCCACTGGCCGTCCCGTTCCCACTTCTCGTGATTGGGCACGACCGTCCGGTGCACGAAATCGCGTACCAATTCCCGGAACTGGTGATGCTCGGACGTGTACTCGAGGCGTGCGGCCATGGGTCTGTCGTCAGCGGAAGGCGTCGCTGCCGGTGAACGCCTGGCCGAGGACGAGCTGGTGCATCTCCGGTGTGCCCTCGTAGGTCAGCACCGATTCCAGGTTCACCATGTGCCGGATCACGGGGTATTCCAGCGATATCCCGTTGCCGCCCAATATGGTTCGTGCGGTCCGGCAGATCTTGATCGCTTCGCGGGTGTTGTTGAGTTTGCCGAAGCTGACCTGCTCGGGGCGCAGGCCCACGCTGTCCTTGAGGCGGCCGAGGTGCAGCGAGAGCAGCTGGCCCTTGTGCAGCTCGACCGCCATGTCGACGAGCTTGGCCTGGGTCAGCTGAAATCCGGCGATGGGCCGGCCGAACTGGGTGCGCTGCGTGGCGTAATCCAATGCGGCCTGCCACGCCGAGCGCGCCGCTCCCATGGAGCCCCAGACGATTCCGTACCGGGCCTCGGACAGACAGGACAGCGGCCCGCGCAGCCCCTTGGCCTCGGGCAACATCGCCTCGGCGGGCACCCGCACGTCGTCGAGCACCAACTCGCTGGTAATCGAGGCCCGCAGCGACAGCTTGTGATGAATCGTGTTGGCGGAAAAGCCCGGTGTCTTGGTGGGCACGATGAAGCCGCGAATCCCATCGTCGGTGGTGGCCCACACCACCGCGACGTCGGCCACCGAGCCGTTGGTGATCCACAGCTTGCGGCCGTTGAGCACCCAGTCCGAACCGTCTTGGCGCGCCCGGGTTTTCATCGCGGCGGGATCGGAGCCGACATCGGGTTCGGTCAACCCGAAGCAGCCGAGCAGCTCACCGGTGGCCATGCCGGGCAGCCATTCCTGCTTCTGCTCCTCGGACCCGAAATTCCAGATCGCGAACATGGCCAGTGAGCCCTGCACCGAGACCATCGACCGAAGACCGGAGTCGGCGGCCTCCAGCTCCACGCACGCCAGCCCGTAGTGCACGGCCGAGGCGCCGCCGCAGCCGTACCCCTCCAGGTGCATGCCCAGCAGCCCGAGCTGACCGAACCCCTTGGCCAGTTCGCGCACCGGGAGGTCGCCGATCTCGAACCACTCCGCCACGTGCGGCAGCACGTTCTCGGCGCAGAATTCCCTGACGGTGTCGCGCACCGCCAGCTCGTCGCTGGATAGCGAGGCGTCGAGGCCGAGCGGGTCGTCGCGGTCGAAGGCGGGCGGTGTCTGAGTGCTCATGTCCTCAGCCTGCCACCGTCGGGCCGCCGGTTACCACCGCCGGACCGGCGGAGTGAATGGGGATTCATTGCTGACGAATCTAGGTTCACCGCGGCTGCGCGGTCAAGGATCATGCGACGTCCCGGTAGTCTCGCTGCATGCTTAGGCTCCGGCGGCCGGCCTGGCTCGCGGTGGATGTCATCGGCGTGCTGGTGTTCTGCGCCGTGGGTCGCCGCAGCCACGACGAAGGTCTCAACATCACCGGCGTCGCCGTGACGGCGTGGCCGTTTCTCACCGGCACCGTCGTCGGGTGGCTCGTCTCCCGCGCGTGGCGCCGGCCGACCGCGGTGGCGCCGACCGGGGTCGTCGTGTGGCTGTGCACGGTGCTCGTCGGCATGCTGTTGCGCAAGGCGACCTCCGCGGGCGTGGCGGCGAGTTTCGTGGTGGTGGCGACGACGGTCACCGCGCTGTTGTTGTTGGGCTGGCGAGTGGCCGCCGGGCTGGCCCTGCGGCGGCGCTCCGGCGTCTGAGGCGACCATGGCGCAGACGGTTGACGTGGCGGTGACCGCAACTTTCGGCGCGGCCGCGCGGGCGGTGGCCACCCACCAGGGCCTGCTGAACGATCCCTTCGCCGAGCCGCTGTTGTGCGCCGTCGGGATCGACTACCTCACCCGCGCGATCACCGATCACGTGTTCGCGGCCGACGAGGGCGACGACCCGGCCATGACGGCGCTGATGGACGCGCTGGCGGCGCACACGCGGTTCGTGGACGAATTCCTGGCCGACGCCGGGCGGGCGGGCATCCGGCAGGTGGTCATCCTGGCGTCGGGCCTCGACACCCGGCCGTACCGGCTGTGGTGGCCCAAGGGCACCACGGTCTACGAGATCGATCGGCCGCAGGTGCTCGACTTCAAAGCCGAGGTGCTGCGCGGGCTGGACGCCACATTGGCCACCCACCGCTGTGCGGTCGGCATCGAGCTGCGCCAGGATTGGCCGGCGGCGCTGCGCCGGGTCGGGTTCGACGCCGCCCAGCCCACGGTCTGGGTCGCCGAGCAGCTGCTCGTCGGCTACCTGCCGCCCGACGAGCAGAACCATGTGCTCGACGCAGTCACCGCCTCGAGCGCCGCCGGTAGCCGGTTCACCGCCGATCACATGCCCACCTGGAATCCGTTGCAGCTCGGGGCCGAGCGTGCATTCGTCGACGGCTGGCGACAGCGCGGTCTAGACGTCGACCTGGCCAGCCTGACCTATCCGGGCGAATACCATTACGTGCCAGAGTATTTGGCGTCCAATGGCTGGGAGACCGCCGGGCGCGGCCGCACCGAACTGCTGGGTGCGCTGGGCCTGGGCAGGCGGCGAAGCACCGGAGTCGGCGACTCGGAGTTCATCCCGGAATACGTCACCGCGACACGCGTTTGAGTCTTGGTGATGCCGGAATCAACCACGCCCCGCGGCCGACTGCGGTTCGTGTCGGCCACTCACGACGACCCGCTGGCGCAACCGCTGCTGGCCGAACTGGCCGTCGAGTATGCGCAACGGTACGGCGGGACACCGAGCACCCACCTGACCTGGCTGCCCGTGCCGGAGGCCGAGTTGGCGCCGCCGGATGGCGGACTGCTGATCGGCATGGTGGACGGCGAGCCGGTGACCGGCGGCGCGTTTCGCCGGTACGACGCCGAGACCGCCGAGCTCAAGCGGATTTGGACCGACGCCAGGCACCGGCGCCGCGGTTACGCCAAGGCGCTGCTGGCGGCGCTGGAGGCCGAAACCCTGGCGCGTGGGTATCGGCGGCTCTACCTGATCACCGGGAACCGGCAGCCGGAGGCCGAGGCGCTCTATGACGCGACGGGATACACCCGGATAACACCGGATCCGCTGCCGTCGTGGGGCCCGTTCATTCCGATCGCCTTCGAGAAGTGGCTGGCTTGAGTTGAGCAGGCTCGGGTGTTTCGAGCGTTCGCTTCAGCCGTTTTCGCCTTCGCCGGTCGAGTGTGAATCGTCGGTTTTCAGTGTGAATCCTGGGCGGCGACACGCCGACAACACCCGCCGTAGGTTCACACTGAAGACCCAGGATTCACGATCAAAGCCCGATGCGATCGATTTAGCAACCGGCACAACGCCTCTCCACTACTGAGCCAGCGAGATGGCGCGCGCAGTCGCTTCCCGGATCGGGCCGCGCCACACGTCGCCGTGACCGGGCAGCAGCACCTCGGTGTCCAGCAGGGCCAGCGCGTCCAGGCTGCGCAGCGAGTTCTGCTGGCTGTGGCTGAACACCGCGGGCAGCAGCTGCGGCCCACCCCGACGCAGCAGTGGGTGCCCGGTGATCAGCGCGTCGCCGCTGACCAGCACCCCGTCCACCACGTACGAGCAGTGCCCGCTGGTGTGCCCGGGGGTGAACACCGGCCGCGGGTGCCCCGGCAGCCCGGCGGCCACCTCGGCGGTCAGTGGCCGGGTGGAGGGGATGCCGTCGCGGATCAGGCCGCCGCTGCGCAACACGTGCAGGCCCCACGCCGCCCAGCGCGGCCGCCAAATGCGCAGGGCCACATCGAAAACCGACGCCTGTTCCAGGTATTCGCGTTTGGCGTGGCCCACTTCCTCGGCGTGGCAGTACACGGCGGTGCCGTATTCGTTGGCGAGCCAGATCGCCGAACCCAGGTGGTCGATGTGGGCGTGCGTGAGCAGGACGGCCCGCACGTCACCGGGGCCGTAGCTCAGCTCCCGCAGCGACGACAGCACGTCCTCGCGGTCGCCGGGATATCCGGCGTCGATCAGCAGCACGCCGGTGCCATCGACGACCAGCGTCCAGTTAACGGCCTCGCCCCGGGCGAGGTAGACCGTGTCGGTCACTTGGACGAGGGTTGGCGCCGATCCCATGCCCGCGAGTGTAGAAGCCGGGCGCAGCGGGTCGCGACCGTCAGCAGAGGAGCGATCGCAAGCGCGGCGAAGCCGGGCGCAGCGGGTCGCGACCGTCAGCACAGGAGCGATCGCAAGCGCGGCGAAGCCGGGCGAAGCGGGTCGCGACCATCAGCACAGGAGTAGAAAGAACGAGTGGCTGAACTGAAACTCGGATACAAAGCGTCCGCTGAACAATTTGCACCGCGCGAGCTCGTCGAACTCGCTGTCGCCGCCGAGGGGCACGGCATGGACAGCGCAACCGTCAGTGACCACTTCCAGCCGTGGCGGCACGAGGGCGGACACGCGCCCTTCTCGCTGGCCTGGATGACCGCCGTCGGCGAGCGCACCAAGAGGCTGGTGCTGGGCACCTCGGTGCTCACCCCGACCTTCCGCTACAACCCCGCCGTCATCGCGCAAGCGTTCGCCACGATGGGATGCCTGTACCCGGACCGCATTTTCCTGGGCGTCGGCACCGGCGAGTCGCTCAACGAGATCGCCACCGGATACGAGGGCGAGTGGCCGGAGTTCAAGGAACGCTATGCCCGGCTGCGCGAATCGGTGCGGCTGATGCGCGAGCTGTGGCTGGGCGACCGGGTGGACTTCGAGGGCGAGTACTACCACACCAAGGGCGCCTCCATCTACGACGTGCCCGAGGGTGGCATCCCGATCTACATCGCCGCCGGCGGTCCCCAGGTGGCCAAGTACGCGGGCCGCGCCGGCGACGGCTTCATCTGCACCTCCGGCAAGGGCGAGGAGCTGTACAAGGACAAGCTGATGCCGGCCATGAAGGAGGGTGCGGAGGCGGCCGGCAAGAATCCCGACGACATCGACCGGATGATCGAAATCAAGATCTCCTACGACACCGACCCGGACAAGGCGCTGGAGAACACCCGGTTCTGGGCGCCGCTGTCGCTGACGGCCGAGCAGAAGACCAGCATTCACGACCCGCTGGAAATGGAGAAGGCCGCCGACGAGCTGCCGATCGAGCAGGTGGCCAAGCGCTGGATCGTGGCGTCGGATCCCGACGAAGCGGTCGAAAAGGTCGGCCAGTACGTGAAATGGGGCCTCAACCACCTGGTGTTCCACGCGCCCGGCCATGACCAGCGCCGGTTCCTGGAGCTCTTCGAGAAGGACCTGGCGCCGCGGTTGCGGCGGCTGGCCTAAGCGGTCTGCGGCGCCGTGCTGCCCGTCCAGTGACAGCGATCTATATCGCGGCCCCCGAGCCGGAGACCGGCAAGTCGACGATCGCGCTGGGGCTGCTGCACCGGTTGACCGCCACGGTCGCCAAAGTCGGTGTGTTCCGCCCGATTACGCGCTCCGACGACGGCGAGGACCGCGACTACATCCTGGAATTGCTGCTGTCGCGGACCACCGCGGGTCTGACCTACGAGCAATGCGTCGGCGTCACCTATGCGCAGCTGCACGCCGACGGTGACGCGGCCATCGCCGCCATCGTCGACGCCTACCACGCGGTGGCCGAGGCGTGCGACGTGGTGGTGATCGTCGGCAGCGACTACACCGACGTGACCCGGCCCGCAGAGCTTTCGACCAACGCGCGCATCGCGGTCAATCTCGGTGCGCCGCTGTTGCTGACGGTCAGTGGCAAGGGGCGCACGGCCGCCGAGGTCGCCAGCGTCGTCGAGGTCTGCCTGGCCGAGCTGGACGCCCAGCACGCCCACACCGCCGCCGTGGTGGCCAACCGCTGTGAGCCGGCCGAGCTGACCGAGGTCGCGCAGGCCCTGCGCAAATTCGCCCAGCGCAGCTACGTGCTGCCCGACGCGCCGCTGCTGTCCGCGCCGACGGTGGCCGAGCTGGAAAAGGCCGTCGGCGGGGCGCCGGTCAGCGGCGAAGAGTCACTGCGCGAACGCGAGGTCACCGGCGTGCTGGTCGCCGGGATGACCGCCGACCACGTCCTGGAACGCCTGCGCGACGGCATGGCGGTCATCACCCCCGGCGACCGCTCGGACGTAGTACTGGCCGTGGCCAGTGCCCATGCGGCCGAAGGCTTTCCGTCGCTGTCGTGCATCGTGCTCAACGGCGGTTTCCAGCTGCATCCGTCCATCGCCGACCTGGTCGCCGGGCTTCGGCTGCGCCTGCCCATCGTCGCCACCGCGCTGGGCACCTACGACACCGCCAGCGCGGCGGCGTCGGCCCGGGGCCGGGTCACCGCGACCTCGCAGCGCAAGATCGACACCGCGCTGGAGTTGATGGACAGCCACGTCGACGTCCCCGATCTGCTTGCCCAGCTTGCGATTCCGATTCCCACCGTGGTCACGCCGCAGATGTTCATTCACCAGCTGACGCTGCAGGCACGCGCGGACCGCAAGCACATCGTGCTACCCGAAGGCGACGACGACCGCATTCTGCAGTCGGCGGGCCGGGTGCTGCAGCGCCGCGTCGCCGACCTGACCATCCTGGGCGACGAAGCCCAAATCCGCCAGCGCGCGGGAGAACTCGGGGTGGACCTGGGCGACGCGACCGTGATCGATCCGCGCAGTAGCCCGCTGCGCGACGAGTTCGCCGACCAGTACGCGCAGTTGCGCAAGGCCAAGGGTGTCACGGTCGAGCAGGCCCGCGAGGCCATGCGCGACGCCACGTATTTCGGCACCATGCTGGTGCAGAACTCCCATGTCGACGGCATGGTGTCCGGCGCCGCGCACACCACGGCGCACACCGTTCGGCCGGCATTCGAGATCATCAAGACGGTCCCGGACGTCTCGACGGTGTCCAGCATCTTCCTGATGTGCCTGCCGGATCGGGTGCTGGCCTACGGTGACTGCGCGATCATCCCGAACCCGACGCCCGAGCAGCTGGCCGACATCGCCATCTCCTCGGCACGCACCGCCGCCCAGTTCGGCATCGAACCGCGGGTGGCGATGCTGTCCTACTCGACCGGCGACTCCGGCACCGGTGCGGACGTCGACAAGGTCAGGACGGCAACGGAATTGGTGCGCAAACGCGACCCCGACCTGCCGGTGGAGGGGCCCATCCAATACGACGCCGCGATCGAACCGTCGGTCGCGGCCACCAAATTGCGGGACTCGCCGGTGGCCGGTCGGGCCACGGTGCTGATCTTCCCCGACCTCAACACCGGCAACAACACCTACAAAGCGGTGCAGCGCAGCGCCGGCGCGCTCGCCATCGGGCCGGTGCTGCAGGGCCTGCGCAAGCCGGTGAACGACCTGTCGCGGGGCGCGCTGGTCGAAGATATCGTCAACACCGTGGCCATCACCGCGATCCAGGCGCAGGGGCGGCCGTGACGGAAACGAGTGGCTCCCGCCTGGTGCTGGTGATCAACTCCGGCTCGTCGTCGCTGAAATACCAAGTGGTCGACCCGGATTCGGGCACAGCCCGGGCGACGGGCCTGGTGGAGCGGATCGGAGAGGAATCGTCGTCGGTTCCCGATCATGACGCCGCGCTGCGCCACGCGTTCGACGCGTTGGCCGATGACGGTATCGACCTGAAGACGAGCGGCATCGTCGCGGTGGGGCACCGAGTGGTGCACGGCGGCAACGCCTTTTATCAGCCCACGCTGCTGGACGACGCGGTGATAGGCCGGCTGCACGAGTTGTCGGAGTTGGCCCCGCTGCACAATCCGCCCGCGCTCAAGGGGATCGAGGTCGCGCGCAAACTGCTGCCCGACATCGCCCACATCGCGGTCTTCGACACCGGATTCTTCCACGACCTGCCGCCGGCGGCAGCCACCTACGCGATCGACCGCGACCTCGCTCAGCGGTATCAGATCCGCCGATACGGGTTCCACGGCACGTCGCACCGCTACGTCAGCGAGCAGGCCGCCGCCTTTCTGGAGCGGCCCGTCGGCGACCTGAAACAGATTGTGCTGCATTTGGGTAACGGTTGCTCCGCCTCGGCGATCGCCGGTTCCCGGCCGTTGGACACCTCGATGGGGCTGACCCCGTTGGAGGGGCTGGTGATGGGTACCCGCAGCGGCGATATCGATCCCAGCGTCGTCGGCTACCTGTCGCACACGGCCGACATGGGCGTCGACGACATCGAGTCCATGCTCAACCAGCGGTCGGGCGTGCTGGGCCTGTCCGGTCAGCGCGACTTTCGCCGGCTGCGGACCATGATCGAATCCGGTGACCAGGCAGCGCAATTGGCCTACAGCGTGTTCACCCACCGGCTGCGCAAGTACGTCGGCGCCTACCTGGCGGTGCTGGGGCACACCGACGTCATCAGCTTCACCGCCGGGATCGGCGAGAACGACGCCGCGGTGCGCCGCGACGCGATGGCCGGCATGGAAGAACTGGGCATCGTGCTCGACGAGCGCCGTAATCTCGGCGGCGGCAAGGGGGCGCGGCAGATCTCGGCCGACGATTCACCGATCGCGGTGCTGGTGATCCCGACCAACGAAGAACTGGCCATCGCCCGCGACTGCGTGAGCGTGCTAGGCGGATAAGTAGCCGATACCGTGCGCTCGGGGCCTGTGCACAGACGCGCCCGCGGACCGCGTGCGACGTGAGATGGTTCGCGGCATGAGGCAAGTGCCGTTTATCGGCAGCGAGGAGCTGGCGTCGGGAAGGCTGAGTCGCCACCAGCTGCGGGCGGCCTACCGCGCGGTGTTTCCGAACGTGTACGTGCCCGCACACGTGGAGCCGTCGCTGCGGGTGCGCATCCGCGCGGCCTGGCTGTGGTCGGGCCGCAGGGCGGTCATCGCGGGAGCGGCCGCGGCGGCGCTGCACGGCGCCGAATGGATCCCCGACGGCGTGCCTGTTGAGCTGATCCATCCCAACACCCGTCCCCCGAACGGCGTGTTGACGCATCGGGAAACGCTGTATGCCGGTGAGACTCAGCGCCAGGACGGTCTGCCCGTCACCACACCGGAGCGAACCGCCTTCGACATCGGGCGGCGGGGCGCGGTGCGGTCCGCCGTGGTGCGGCTCGACGCCCTCGCGCGCGCAACGGGTTTCAAGGTCGACGACGTGCTGCGGGTCGCGATCGCGCACCCTCGATCGCCCGGGCTGCGGGCGTTAGAGGCCGCGCTCGAGCTGGTCGACGCGGGCGCGCAGTCGCCCCGGGAAAGCTACCTGCGGCTGCTGCTCATCGACGCGGGACTGCCGCGGCCGCAGACCCAGATCCCGGTGCTGGGGGCCGACGGCCTGCCGATCGCCTACCTAGACCTGGGCTGGCCGGACGCCATGGTCGGCGTCGAGTATGACGGCGACCAACACCGCACCGACCGACGCCAGTACGTCAAGGACATTCGCCGGATCGAAACGCTGGAGCGGCTGGGCTGGATCGTCGTCCGGGTCGTCGCGGAGGACCGGCCCGCCGCGATCATCCACCGGGTGCGTGCAGCGTTGACGAAATCGACTGTGAAATAGCGGCTTTCAGTGTGAAACCACGGTGTGGTTTGTCGGCGTGTCGCCGCCCAGGGTTCACACTCAACGCCCATGATTCACACTCGACGGGACGCGGGCCGGATGCCGCGCCCAAACGAGCGCCCAACCGGGCCCCGAGTCGCGCCCAACACGAACCCCTAGAACGTGCTGGTGGGGCGAACCCGGTTCGCCATGTCCACCAGCGCGTAGCGGTGCCGCTGGGTGGGGGCGACGCGGGCCAGGTTGCGCAGCGCCGCCTCGACCCCGAGCCGCAGCCCGTGCTCGGTGAACGGGAAGCCCAGGATGTGGT
>NZ_LZKY01000137.1:0-58742 GCF_001673055.1 Mycobacterium sp. 1245801.1 | reverse complement strand
CGGATCGACGGCCCAGATGGACTGGACCTTCGGCGAGGTCATCTCCTACGCCTCGCGGGGCGTCACGCTGAATCCCGGTGACGTCATCGGCTCCGGGACGGTGCCCACCTGCACGCTGGTCGAGCACCTCAATCCCGCTGCGCTGGAAGCGTTTCCGGGCTGGCTGCACGACGGCGACGTCGTCACGCTTCGGGTCCAGGGCTTGGGGGAGACTCGGCAAACTGTCCGCGCCAGCGGCGCGCCGCACCATCTGGCCCCCCGGCCCAACCCCGACGCCGCACCTGCCCCGGCCCGGGTCAACCGCGCGCCGGCAAAGGTGCCCTACACCCGCGGGCTGCATCAGGTCGGCGACCGGGTGTGGGCATGGACGCTGCCCGACGGCGGTTACGGGTGGAGCAACGCCGGGCTGATCGCCGGCGACGGTGCGTCGCTGTTGGTGGACACCCTGTTCGACCTGGCGCTGACCCGCGAGATGCTCGCCGCCATGCGGCCCATCACCGGGCCGGCGCCGATCACCGACGCGGTGATCACCCACTCCAACGGCGACCACACCCACGGCAATCAGCTGCTCGACGCGTCGGTGCGCATCATCGCCGCCCACGGCACCGCCGAGGAAATCGAGCACGGCATGGCCCCCGAGATGCTGGCGATGGCGCAGACCGCCAACCTCGGGCCGGTGGCAACGCCGTACACACGGGAACGCTTCGGGCACTTCGACTTCAGCAACATCACGCTGCGCAACGCCGACCAGACCTTCGAACGGAACCTGTCGATCGAGGTGGGTGGACGCCGGATCGACGTGCTGAACCTGGGTCCCGCGCACACCGCCGCCGACTCGGTGGTGCATGTGCCCGACGCCGGCGTGCTGTTCGGCGGCGACCTGTTGTTCATCGGCTGCACGCCCATCGTGTGGGCGGGCCCGATCGCCAACTGGGTCGCGGCGTGCGACGCGATGGTCGCGCTGGACGCTGCCACGGTGGTGCCCGGCCACGGCCCGGTCACAGACCCGGATGGAATCCGTGCGGTGCGTGGCTATCTCGTGCACGTCGCCGAACAGGCCGAGGCCGCATACCGCCGGGGCCTGTCGTGGGCCGAGGCCGCCGACACCATCGACCTCGGCGAGTACGCGACCTGGTTGGACGCTGAGCGCGTCGTCGTCAACGTCTACCAGCGATACCGCGAACTCGACGCGCAGACACCGCATTTGGAGATCATGGCCCTGCTGGTGATGCAGGCCGAATGGCTGGCGAAGCGGTCGGCGTGATGCACCGCGCCGGCTAGCGCCGCACGGCCCTGACGAAGCTGATCGTGGTGGCGGGCACCTGCTGCCCGGCGGGTCCCAGTTCCGGCAGACCCGCGGCGGCGAACAGGTCGGTGAGCCGAAACGTGGTGGTATCCCACCCGTTTGCGGCCAGGTGTGCGGCGACGTCGGTGTGCTCGCCGGGGTAGGCCAGGCCGGCGATGTCCAGCTCGAGCCCCTGCCTCCGCCACCCCTCGGTCATGCGCTGCGCCTGCTCCTGGCCCTCCGGCGTCGGCGGGGCGACGGTCCCGAAATCGGCGGCGAACCGGCTGCCCTCGCTGGACAACGGAATGATGGCGTTCAGCAACCGCACTTCGGCTTCGGGCGGAAGGAATCCGATCAGCACTCCCTCGGCCAGCCACGCCGTCGGCTGATCCGGGTCAAAGCCGGCCTCCTGCAAAGCCGCCGGCCAGTCCTCGCGCAAATCGATGCCCACGGTGCGGAGTTCGGCGGTGGGGGCCGCGCCGATCTCGGCCAGCGTCGCCGTCTTGAACGCGATCACCTCCGGCTGATCGATCTCGTACACCGTCGTCCCGGCCGGCCACCGCAGCCGGTAGGCCCGCGAATCCAGCCCGGACGCCACGATCACCACCTGACGCAGCCCGGCCTGCCCGGCGGCGGCGAAGTAGTCGTCGTAGAACCGGCCCCGAGCCGCGAAGGTGTCCACCATTCGCGAGAAGGCGACGCCCTCTTCGATGTCGGCCGAATCGAGTTCGCCGCTGGCCAGCTTGGTGAAGACGTCCAGCCCGACGGCACGCACCAGCGGCTCGGCGAACTCATCGGTGATGACCGGTTGAGGACGTTTGGTGGCAGCCGCGCGGGCGGCGGCCACCATGGTGGCGGTGGCGCCCACGCTGCTGGCCAGGTCCCAGCTGTCGCCTTCGGTTCGTGCCATGGCTTCTCCTTCGGTGTGGTGGCAAAACCACGGTATGCCTCATCGGTGAACAGGCACGTCGCCTACGGTTCCCCTATGCCCGCAGTGACACTAGAAGCTCTCGAAGACAACATCGCCTGCATCACCCTGAACCGGCCCGAGCGCCTCAACGCCATCGACGGGTCGTTGATCGACGGCGTGGACAAGGCGCTCGACGTTCTCGACGAGGGCGAGTTCCGGGTGGCGATCCTCACCGGTGCCGGGCGCGGCTTTTGCGCCGGCGCCGACCTGAGCGGCACCGGCCAGCCGTGGACGCAGAACAAGCCGACCACCCCGGCGTTCAAGGTGAACTACGACGCGCAGGTTCGGTTGGCCAACCTGTACACCCGGATCTACGAGATGGACATTCCGGTGATCGGAGCGGTGAACGGTGTCGCCGTCGGTGGCGGCCTGGCGTTCTCGTTGGTCTGCGACGTCCGGGTCGCCTCCGAGCAGGCCCGGTTCGGTTCGGTGTTCATCAAGGCGGGCTTCTCGTCGATGGACATGGGCACCAGCTACCTGTTACCGAAGATCGTCGGCGCCGGCGTGGCCCGCGAACTCATGCTCACCGGCCGCATCATCGATGCGGCCGAGGCCTATCGCATCAAGCTGGTGCACGAGGTCGTCGCCCCCGACGAGCTGCTGCCCGCCGCGCTCAAGCTGGCCCGTGCGATCGCCGAGAACAACGCTTATGGCGTGTGGCAGACCAAGATTGGGCTCAACGCCGCGCTCGATGCGCCCAGCCTGCGCCATGCCATCGAGATCGAGAACCGCACCCAGATCCTCAGCGGCTTCACCAACAACCCGGTCGAAGCCGCCTTGGCGCACCGAGAGAAGCGCGCCCCGAAATGGGATTCGTTGTGAATTTTACAGTTTCGCGATCACGTTCTCGGCGAACATCTCCAGGTTGCGGATCTTGCTGTCCAGCGGCTCGGTGTCCTTGCCCTTGATGTAGGGGATGCGGAAGCCGACGATGACGTCGGTGACGCCCTTGTCCTCGAGCCGCTTGATGCCGTCCGCGGTGTAGGCGTCGGCCGAGATGACGTGGATCTCGAACGGCCCCGTCTTGCCGGCCTCTTCGCGGAACTTCTTGAGCTTGGCCAACAGGTGATCGAGCTCCTCGGGGTCACCGCCGCCGTGCATCCAGCCGTCCAGGCGCGCGGCGCGCCGCAGGGCCGCGTCGGCGTGCCCGCCGATCAGGATCGGCACGGGCTTGGTCGGGGCGGGCGTCATCTTGGTCTTGGGGATGTCGTAGAACTCGCCGTGGAACTCGAAATACTCACCGGTGGTGAGGCCCTGGATGATCTCGATGCATTCGTCCATCCGCTTGCCGCGCCTGGCGAACGGGACACCCAGCAGCTCGTAGTCCTCGGGCCATGGGCTGGTGCCGACGCCGAAACCCACTCGGTTGTCGGTCATCGCCGCCAGCGAGCCAATCTGCTTGGCCACCAACGCCGGTGGGCGGATGGGCAGCTTGAGGACGAAGAAGTTGAACCGCAGCTTGGTGGTCACCGCGCCCAATGCCGATGTCAGCACGAAGGTTTCGATGAACTCCTTGCCGTCCAGGAACTCGCGGTTGCCGTCCGGGGTGTAGGGGTACTTCGAGTCGGATTCGAAGGGATAGGCGATGCTGTCGGCGATCGTCATGGCGTCGTAGCCAGCCGCCTCGGCTGCCTTGGCCAGCGGGATGTAGTACCTAAAGTCAGTCATCGCCTCTGCATAGGTAAACCGCACGTCATCTGCCTTCCTGGAGGGGTCGTCCCTCGACATTAGAACGTGTTCTAGTTTCAGCACAACCGGCAGCTGGGCGCGACGGGAACGGGGGCGCCGTCGAGGGACGGTTTCGGATTACAGCTGGTTCTCGGGACCGATGACCGCCCACACCGTCTTGCCGGACGGGGTGGGCGTGCTGCCCCACGCGCGCGACAACGCTTCGACGATCGCCAGCCCGGACACGTCGATGCCCTTCGGCGGCGACGGCAGCCGCACCGCGGGCGCGTCGCTGGCGTCGGACACCGCGATGGTCGCGGTGGTGCCTTGCGCTTCGATGCGCACCGCCGGAACGCTCGCGGTGTGCTCGAGCACGTTCTCCACGAAAACGTTGACCACCACCAGGGCCACCGGAATGAGTTTCGATTGCGACCAGGTGGTGAGCCACTCGCGGACCATGCGCCGTGACTCGCGCAGGCTGGTCAGGTCGGCGGGCAGCTGGACATCGGCGCGCCGCACCGGGCGGCGGCTGTTCTGGCCGAGCGCCTTCATTGCCGCCTTTTCGCTCGGATAGACCGGCATGAAGTGGGTGATCCCGCTATTGCTGATCGCCTCGCGGGTCGCCCGGTCGGTGCAGACCAACACGATCGGAACGTGCGGAGCGCTGCCAACCTGCCAGTAAGCGCCCATGAAGGTCGACCATGCTGATTCGGTGTGCGCCTTGAGGCCGGAGACGTTGACGATCACGGCGGCGGCGTCGTCCAACGTGGCCTTGAGAATTCGCTCGAGCACAGTGGTGGCGTTGGCGGCATCCAGCTCACCGTCGACGGTCAGAACGGCGACCGAGTCATCCGTTCGCATCGCAACGGCCACGGGGCTCATCCCAGCTCGGTCCTGGCGTCCGGTTCCATTTACCGCTCCTCGCATTCTGCCGGGCCGACTGCTTGAGTATCCGCTCTCAGGGGCAAAAGTCTACTTCGCAACTCGTCGGCGACTACGCAGGCAGAATCCACAGGCGATCGGCATTCGCCCGAATCTGTGCCGCAAGCCCGCAGTGAAGGCATCATGTGTTCCCCTCCCCACCCGCTGGGGCGTTCGACTTTCATCGCCCCAGCGTGCTGTGGAGTCCGTCGCCCAGCACGCGCTTCCCCGGGGTTACCACGCGCTGAGCGCCGCCAAACTTTTGGGTACGTTCAACAAACGTGCATTAACCAGCGCAAAGGCACCGGTCTCGGCGGCCGCGGCGGCCCCCGAGCGGGGCTCAGCGGTTGCTCAGTGCGTAGGGCGGAGCGCCCACCCCGGCGACCGAATGCGTTCCCCACGGTGTCTGTTCGACGATGCGTGCCGGCGCGCTGCGCCGACCGATGGTCAGTGTGCCGGTCCGTACTTGCTTGAAGAGGTCGTCCGACAACGGTCCGGCCGCCGAATCGAAGACGGTTCCCTGCCAGTGATAGCGGCCGTCGAGCGGGTCCAGATGGCCGGTCAGCCGGACCTGTACCGGATGGCGGGCGCCACCGATTTCCAGGGTGGCGGCTCCGCTGTAGGTGTTGTCGCCGGCGGGCGCGGTGGCCGACAGTTCGAAGGCGGATGCCACCGGGGGCGGCTCGGCCGGTCGCAACTGGGCCCGCTCGTTGAACACCCGCTGGCTGCTGGCCCGCACCTCGATGCGGGCGCTGGCGGTGCGCGCCATGACTTTCAGGCACTCGGCGACGTAGCGCGCCTGGGCGTCCCGATCGGGTCCGGTGATGACGAAGTAGTTCGGGAATCCGCGGACCGCCACCCCACAGAACGGCTCCATCCCGTCGTGCCAGGCCCGCCGCAGGGTGAGGCCGCCCGCGCCGATCAAGCCGTCGTCGGCGGCGTCCTCGGGGATGAAGAAGCCGGTGCCATAGACGATGGCGTCGACGCGGTGCTCGACGCCGTCGGCGGTGCGCACGCCCGCTGCGGTGACCGCCTCGATCGCCGACGCGGCGATCGTCAGCAGCGGCCGCGTGGCGGCGGGCCGGGCGCGGCTGCGCAGCCAGCGTTTGGCGCGGGTGGACCATGCCGGGATGTCGGCCACCACCCGGCGTGGTGCGTGGCCGAACACGGTGACAGAAGCTGCCGCCCGAGTCAGTCGCTCGAGGTGATGGGCCGCCGCGGCGTCGGTGCCGATCGCCGCAATGTGCTTGCCGGACGGATCGAATCCGCGGTCCCATGCCGCGGCGTGAAACGTCGCACCGCGAAAGGTCTTGTCTCCAGGAAACTTCGGTATCCACGGGGTGCCGGGCCGGCGGTGTGCGTCGACGACGACGTGCGCCCGGACGACGCGGCCGCCGTCGGTGTGTAGCGTCCAGGTGTCGGTGCCCTCGTCGAACACGCAACGCGGGATCGGGACGTCCAGCGTCGCGACGTCGGTCACGCCGGCGGACTGCAAAACGGAGCGGACGCCGGCGTCCGGACCGATGACGACCAGCGGATGCTCAGCCGTCACAGAAACCTGCTGCGCTTCCAACCGCGGCGCGCGATCGGCCCCAGCAGGCCCACCTCGGTCAGAAACGCCGCCAGCGGAGCGAAGCCGGCCACCTGGGTGTCGCGGCGATGTGGGCTGGTGCGCGCGACCTTTCGGGCCCGCTTGCGGTCTAGGCCCGCCCGTGCGTACGGGACCGGATTGCTGAACAGGTAGTTGAAGAAGTATCCGCCCAACCCATTGATGTTGGCCATGAACCAACGGTTGAACCGGGGCATCTCGACGACGCGCTTACGGGCGCCGTCGCGCGCGAACTGGATGTGGCGTGCCTCTTCGGTGACGTGAATCCGCATGAGGCGCTGGATGATTGGCTGCAGTTCCGGGTCGTCCATCATCTGCCGCTGCAGCGAGTCGAAGATCTCCTCACCGATCAGGGCGGCCACCCAGAGCATCGAGCCGCGCTGAAACGCCAACGGCAGCGCATTGATGATCATTCGGTGAAACAGCTTGGGGCGCACCGGCTTTGCCCCGATGCGTTCGATGGCCTTGCCGAACATCACCATGTGGCGGGTCTCGTCGCCCAGTTCGGTCAGCTTGTAGTGCGTCGACCTGCTGGTCGGGTCTTCATGCAGGATGGTGCGCAGCAGCGCCTGGTTGAGCATGTTCTCGAACCAGATCCCGGCCGAGAGCGTGTTGACCAATTCCTGGCGGGACAGCTCGATTTGTTGTTCGCGGGACATCTCGTCCCACATGGGGGTGCCGTAGAGCGACACCAGCCGGGGCGGCAGATAGAACTTGTCCGGATCCAGCGGTGCGTCCCAATCGATGTCGACGACGGGTTCGTAGGACTTCTTGACCGAGCCCTTCAGCAACCGGTCCGAGAAGTCTTCACGACTCGGCCCTGGGGGCTTCACCGCTGAGGTCATGCGCCGCTCCCTCCATTGGGTGCTTCAGACGGTACCCATGGTACTGGGTACTTGGGGTCCCGGCTAGATGTTGAAGGTTGCGATTCGGCAATCTGACGGGCAACGAGCATCAGGAGGCGACGCGGTGGGCCGGCACATTCATGTCATCGGCATCGGGGCCGGCGACCCCGATTACGTGACCGTGCAGGCGATCAAGGCGCTCAACGCCACACAGGTCTTCTTCGCGATGGACAAGGGCGAACAGAAGAGCGACCTGGTGGCGCTGCGACGCGAGGTCTGCGACCGGTTCATCCGTGAGCCGGGCTACCGGTTCGTCGAGCTGGCCGACCCCAAGCGCGCAGACGATGCCGACTACCGGGGCGCGGTTGCTCAGTGGCACGCCGCCCGTGCGCAGATCTGGGCCGATGCGATCGCCGCCGAACTCGGTCCGCACGGCGTCGGCGGGTTTCTGGCCTGGGGCGATCCGTCGCTCTACGACAGCACCCTGCGCATCCTCGACGCGGTGGCCGCGCGCGTCGACTTCACGTTCGACGTCATTCCGGGGATCACCGCCGTGCAGGCGCTGACGGCACGCCACCGCATCCCGCTCAACGAGGTAGGCGAACCCGTGCTGATCACCACGGGCAGGCAACTGCGCACCTACGGGCCGTCTTCGGCATCGGCCGTGGTGATGCTCGACGGCGACTGCTCGTTTCAGGTCTGCCCGCCCGACACGCAGATCTGGTGGGGCGCCTACCTCGGCACCGACGATGAACTGCTCATCGCGGGCACGGTGGGCGAGGTGGGGCCGCGCATCGTTTCGCTGCGAGCCGAAGCCCGCGCCCGGCACGGCTGGATCATGGACACCTATTTGCTGCGACCGGCACACTGAAACCGTGCCCGAACTACCCGAGATCGAAGCGCTGGTCGACCACCTGCGGCGCCACGCCGTCGGCCTGCCGATCGGCCGGGTCGACATCGCCGCCCTGTCCGTGCTCAAGACCTTCGACCCGCCGATCAGCGCGCTGCACGGCCAGACCGTCGCCGGGGCCGAGCGGTGGGGCAAGTACCTCGGGCTGCGCACCGACAACCTCTTCTTGATCGCGCATCTGTCGCGTGCCGGCTGGCTGCGTTGGTCGGACAAGCTGGGCGCCGCGCCGCTGCGTCCCGGCAAGGGCCCGATCGCGCTGCGGGTGCACCTGGGCACGCCCGGCGAGGCGCCCGGTTTCGACCTCACCGAGGCCGGCACCCAAAAGCGGCTGGCGGTGTGGCTGGTCGACGACCCGGCTCAGGTCCCCGGCATCGGCGCGCTGGGCCCGGACGCGTTGGATCTGGACGCCGACGCGCTGGCCGATCTATTGGCCGGCAACACCGGCCGGATCAAGACCGTCATCACCGACCAGAAGGTGATCGCCGGGATCGGCAACGCGTACAGCGACGAGATCCTGCACGTCGCGCGGATCTCGCCCTTCGCCACGGCCGGCAAGCTGTCCGATCAGCAGCTCGCCACCCTGCACGACGCGATGGTTTCGGTGCTCACCGATGCGGTGACCCGATCCGTCGGGCAGGGCGCGGCCACGCTCAAGGGCGAGAAGCGCTCCGGCTTGCGGGTGCACGCCCGCACCGGGCTGCCCTGTCCGGTGTGCGGGGACACCGTGCGCGAAGTCTCGTTCGCGGACAAGTCTTTTCAGTACTGCCCGACGTGTCAGACCGGCGGGAAGATCCTGGCCGACCGGCGGATGTCGCGTTTGCTGAAGTAGTCGCCGGGCCGGGACTTGACACCTGTCGATATGCTGCCCCGATGACTCGCCAGAAGATCATCATCACCGGTGCCAGCTCCGGCCTGGGCGCCGGCATGGCGCGTGCGTTCGCCGCCAAGGGCCGCGACCTCGCCCTGTGCGCGCGGCGCACCGACCGGCTCGATGAGCTCAAAGCCGAGCTGTCGCAAAAGCATCCGGGCATCAACATCGCCGTCGCCGCGCTCGACGTCAACGACCACGAGGCCGTCCCCAGGTGTTTGCCGAACTCAGCGACGAACTCGGGGGCATCGACCGCATCGTCGTCAACGCCGGCATCGGCAAGGGCGCAAAGCTGGGGTCCGGCAAACTGTGGGCGAACAAGGCCACCATCGAGACCAACCTGGTCTCAGCGCTGGTGCAGATCGAGGCCGCACTGGAGATGTTCAACAAGAACGGATCGGGGCACCTGGTGCTCGTTTCGTCGGTGCTCGGCAACACCGGCGTCCCGGGCGTCAAGGCCGCTTACTGCGCCAGCAAGGCGGGGCTGACGTCATTGGGTGAGTCGCTGCGCGCCGAGTATTCGAAAGGTCCGATCAGGGTCACCGTGATCGAGCCCGGTTACATCGAATCGGAGATGACCGCCAAGTCGGGGAGCACGATGCTGATGGTGGACAACGAGACTGGTGTCAAGGCGCTGGTCGGTGCCATCGAGCGCGAGCCTGGCCGGGCCGTGGTGCCGCGGTGGCCGTGGGCGCCGCTGGTGCAACTGATGCGGGTGCTGCCGCCGCAGCTGACCAAGATGTTCGCCTGATTCAGCTGGTGCGCCCGCGCTCGCTGCGGTAGCGGCGCACCAGGGCATCGGTGGAGCTGTCCGACTGCGGCGCCGGCGAGCCGTCCGCGGTGATCACCGGAAGCAGGGCCTTGGCCTGGGTTTTACCCAGCTCCACGCCCCACTGGTCGAACGAGTCGATCCCCCAGATGACGCCCTCGGTGAAGACCTGGTGCTCATACAGCGCGATCAGCTGGCCCATCACCGACGGGGTGAGCCGGTTGGCCAGGATCGAGGTCGAGGGCCGGTTACCGGGCATCACCTTGTGCGGCACGATGTCGGCGGGGGTGCCCTCGGCGGCGATCTCCTCGGCGGTCTTGCCGAACGCCAGCACCTGGGTCTGGGCGAAGAAGTTGCTCATCAACAGGTCGTGCATGCTGCCGTCGCCTTCGGCGGTGGGCAGGTCGTCGAGGGGTTGGCTGAACCCGATGAAGTCGGCGGGCACCAGCCGGGTGCCCTGATGCAACAGCTGGTAGAACGCGTGCTGCCCGTTGGTTCCCGGTTCGCCCCAGAATATTTCACCGGTGTCGGTGGTGACCGGGCTGCCGTCCGCGCGGGTCGATTTGCCGTTGGATTCCATGGTCAGCTGTTGCAGGTATGCCGCGAAGCGCGCCAGGTCATTGGAGTACGGCAGCACGGCGCGCGACTGCGCGCCCATGAAACTGGAGTACCACAGGCCGATAAGCCCAAGCAGCACAGGCGCGTTGGATTCCAGCGGCGCGGTCTTGAAATGCCGGTCGACGATGTGGAACCCGGATAGGAAGTCCCCGAAGGCTTCTCGGCCGATGACGGCCATCACCGACAGGCCGATCGCCGAATCCACCGAGTAGCGGCCCCCGACCCAATCCCAGAACCCGAACATGTTGTCGGTGTTGATGCCGAAGTCGTCGACGAGGCGTTTGTTGGTGGAGACGGCGACGAAGTGCTGGGCCACCGCCGCGTCCCCGAGGGCGTCAGTGATCCAGCGGCGTGCGGCCGTGGCATTGGTCAGGGTTTCCAGCGTCGAGAACGTTTTCGACGCTACGATGAAAAGCGTTGTGGCGGGGTCCAAGTCGGCCAGAGTGGCGATCAGGTCGGCAGGGTCGACATTGGAGACGAAACGCGCCGAGATCCCCGCATCCGCGTAGTGGCGCAGCGCCTGATAGACCATCACCGGGCCGAGGTCCGATCCGCCGATGCCGATGTTGACGACCGTGCTGATCCGTTTGCCGGTAGCCCCCGTCCATTCACCGCTGCGCAACCGGTCGGTGAAATCGCCCATGGCGTCGAGCACCGAGTGCACCTCCGCGACCACGTTCTGGCCGTCGACGGTCAGCTCGGCATCCCGGGGCAGCCGCAGCGCGGTGTGCAGGACCGCGCGATCCTCGGAGGTGTTGATGTGCACCCCGGCGAACATCTGGTCGCGCCGTTCTTCGAGATTGGCCGTGCGCGCCAGATCGACCAAGAGCCGCAGCGTTTCTCGCGTGATGCGGTGCTTGCTGTAGTCGATGTAGAGGTCACCGACAGAGACGGTCAGCTCGCGGCCGCGATCGGGATCGTCGTCGAAGAACTGACGCAGATGGGTCTGGCCGATCTGTTCATGATGCCTGCGCAGGGCGTCCCACGCCGGGGTGGCGGTGATGTCGGGGAGGGTGTGCACGGATGTCATTGGCGTCGCTCCTCTTCATCGCTTCGCTCTGCATCGTCGCCGACGCGGGTCATTGGCGCCGCTCCTCTTCATCGCTTCGCTCTGCATCGTCGCCGACGCGGGTCATGCTTCGACCCTATGGGTTGTGAGGTGACGGAGCCAGGTATAACGCCGCGCCGATGTGACCCGGTCAGTGACCGAGCCGGCCCCTGCCCAGGCGCAGCAGCAGAATCGCCAGGTCCTTGCCTTCGGGGCCGAGTTCGCTGTAGCGCTCGATCACCTTCATCTCGCGGCTGTGGACCAGTCGCGTGCCGCCCGAGGCCATCCGGGCCTTGCCGATTGCCTGAGACACCTCGGTGCGCCGCTGCACCGCGGCCAGAATCGCGGCGTCGAGCCGGTCGATCTCGTGACGCAACTCGTCTATGTCGGTGGGCACTTCGGTCGCCACCGTCTCGATGTTCATCTCTGCTGACTCCGCGTCTTCGTCGTGATGTGGGGGTTCTGGTCTCATGCAGTATCGGGCCTCACAAAAGACGAGCCCCGAGTGCCGAAGCGGACCACGGGGCTCTGCGGAAGCAGTTAGACCACGGGCACCGCGAACTGGTACCCGTAGGGAAATCGGCGGCGCCACTCCTGCGCCGAGGAGCGTCGCCGACATTGCACGTTGAGCACCAATCGAGTGTGCCACTAAAAACCGTGAACACGCAAAAAATCGCGTTTAAGCTGCGCTTTTTGGACTCCGGTGCAATTAGCCGGCCGGATGGAACCAGCTTCGGAAACGCCATTCCGACACGCCGGATTTCGGGTAGCGTCCGTGACGCCGCACCGGCCGGTCCGGCCACTAGCCTGGTCTGATCCCGGGGCGCTGATGCGTCAGTGGGCGGCGGTAAGTTTGGACTGACATGAGTGTGCACGTAACAGATGCCAAGCCGGCCTCCGAAGCAGATCAACTGCTCGAGGGTCTCAATCCGCAACAGCGCCAAGCGGTGGTGCATGAGGGTTCGCCCCTGCTGATCGTCGCGGGCGCGGGTTCGGGAAAGACCGCGGTGTTGACCCGCCGCATCGCCTACCTGATCGCCGAACGAGGGGTCGGGGTCGGGCAGGTGCTGGCCATCACCTTCACCAACAAGGCCGCCGCCGAGATGCGCGAACGGGTGGTCCGGCTGGTGGGCAACCGGGCCCGCGCGATGTGGGTGTCCACCTTCCACTCGACCTGCGTGCGCATCCTGCGCAACCAGGCGTCGTTGATCGAGGGCCTGAACTCCAACTTCTCCATCTACGACGCCGACGACTCCCGGCGGCTGCTGCAGATGATCGGCCGCGACATGGGGCTCGACATCAAGCGCTACTCGCCGCGACTGCTGGCCAACGCCATCTCCAACCTGAAGAACGAGCTGATCGACCCCGCCGGGGCGGTAGCCAACCTGACCGACGACTCCGACGAGTTGTCCCGCACGGTGGCCAGCGTTTACGGCGAGTACCAGCGGCGGTTGCGCGCGGCCAACGCCCTGGACTTCGACGACCTGATCGGCGAGACCGTGGCGGTGCTGCGCGCCTTCCCGCAGATTGCCCAGCACTACCGGCGGCGGTTCCGCCACGTCCTGGTCGACGAGTACCAGGACACCAACCACGCGCAGTACGTGCTGGTCCGCGAATTGGCGGGTCGCGGCGGCGCCGGAGCTGGCCCGGGGGCCGGCGGAGGCGAGGTGAAGCTGGGACCGCCGAATCAACCCGGCAGTGACGAGGTCTCCGACGAGGTGCCGCCCGCGGAACTGTGCGTCGTCGGCGACGCCGACCAGTCGATCTATGCGTTCCGCGGCGCCACCATCCGCAACATCGAAGACTTCGAACGCGACTACCCGGACGCGACAACCATTCTGCTGGAACAGAATTACCGCTCGACGCAAAACATCCTGTCCGCCGCGAACTCGGTGATCGCCCGCAACTCCGGACGCCGGGACAAGCGGCTGTGGACCGCCGAAGGCGCCGGCGAGCTGATCGTCGGCTATGTCGCCGACAACGAGCACGACGAGGCCCGATTCGTCGCCGAGGAGATCGACGCGCTCGCCGAAAAGGGCGAGATCACCTACAACGATGTCGCCATCTTCTACCGCACCAACAACTCGTCGCGGTCGTTCGAAGAGGTGTTCATCCGCGCCGGAATCCCCTACAAAGTCGTTGGGGGAGTGCGCTTTTACGAGCGCAAGGAGATCCGCGACATCGTCGCCTACCTGCGGGTGCTGGACAACCCCGGCGACGCGGTCAGCATGCGGCGCATCCTCAACACCCCGCGCCGGGGCATCGGCGATCGCGCCGAGGCGTGCGTGGCGGTGTATGCCGAGAACACCGGCGCCAGTTTCGCCGACGCGCTGGTGGCCGCGGCCGAAGGCAAAGTGCCGATGCTGAATTCGCGCGCGGAGAAGGCGATCGCCGGTTTCGTCGAGCTGCTGGACGAGCTGCGCGGCCGCCTGGACGACGACCTCGGCGACCTGGTCGAGTCGGTGCTCGAACGCACCGGATATCGCCGGGAGCTGGAATCGTCCACCGATCCCCAGGAGCTGGCGCGCCTGGACAACCTCAATGAACTCGTCAGCGTGGCACACGAATTCAGCACCGACCGCGCCAACGCCGCGGCGCTGGGCGAGTCCTTGCAGACACCTGAAGACGAGGACGTGCCGGACACCGGCGTGCTGGCGGAATTCCTGGAACGGGTCTCGCTGGTCTCCGACAGCGACGAGATCCCCGAGGACGGCGCCGGCATGGTCACCCTGATGACGCTGCACACGGCCAAGGGCCTGGAGTTTCCGGTGGTGTTCGTCACCGGCTGGGAGGACGGAATGTTCCCCCACATGCGGTCCTTGGACGATCCGGTCGAGCTCTCCGAGGAGCGACGGCTGGCCTACGTCGGGATCACCCGGGCCCGCCAACGCCTCTATGTCAGCAGGGCGATCGTCCGGTCGTCCTGGGGGCAGCCCATGCTCAATCCCGAATCGCGCTTCCTGCAAGAGATTCCGCAAGAGCTCATCGAATGGCGGCGCACGGCACCCACCCCGTCGTTCAGCGCGCCGGTGAGCGGCGCCGGCCGGTTCGGCACCCCGCGGGCGGCCCCGACCCGTTCGGGGATGGGCAAGCGACCGCTGCTGGTGCTCGAACCCGGAGACCGGGTGACGCACGACAAGTACGGACTGGGCCGGGTCGAGGAAGTGTCCGGCGTCGGCGAATCGGCCATGTCGCTGATCGACTTCGGCAGCTCGGGACGGGTGAAGCTGATGCACAACCACGCCCCGATCAGCAAGCTCTAGCCGCGACCGCGAGCTTCCGCGTCGAGGGTGCACTCAGCGCGAGAAATCGGCGAAATCCTCACCGGGAGTGCACGTTCGGCAAAGGTCAGGCGTCCAGCCAGCGTTTGGTTTGCGGCAGCAGCACGAGCACGACCGTGGCGATCGGCAATGCGGGCAGCAGATGCACAACCCAGGCGACCCGCGCCCCGGCGATGAACACGCCGATGTAGGTGAGGACGGCGACCAGCGCTCCGGCCATCAGCAGGTAGCGGCTGACCGATCGGCGCTGCAGCAGCAAGATCACGCCAGAGACCGTGGTGCCGGCGAAGACCAGGGCCAGGAAGGCGACCGCGATGCAGAACAGGCGGTCGGTACGCCACCAGCCGGCGATCAGGTCGGTGGCCACCACCGACGTGGCCCAGCCGCTGACGATGCTCACCGCGCACGCGGCGACGGCCGTGCGATCGCTGGGCTCGATGGCCGGCACTCCGTAACCCATGCGGGCCGCGCCGGAACCGGACCGGTAGGGCGGCGGCTGCGGGGTGAAGTGGGTGGTGGGGGTGTCCGGCATGGTGGGGATGGGACCGGTCGGCGCGCGGCGGATGATCCGTGTCCGTGAGTCGGAGGGCGGGTCGTGCTCCGGTGTGGGCTCGGGCGGACGCGGACCGGAATTTTCTTCGTTCGGCGCGGTCACCTCAGCCAGCGTAGTTGCCGACGCTGAGACCACGCTTAGCGAGCCACGGCACCGGATCGATCCGCTCGGTGCCGCCCTGCAGGACCTCGAAATGCAGGTGCGGGCCGGTCGAATTGCCCCGGTTGCCCATCGTGGCGATCTGGTCGCCGGCCATCACGCGCTCACCGACGCTGACCAACGCCGTGTTGATGTGACCGTAGAGCGTGACCGTGCCGTCGGCGTGGCGCAGCTTGACCAGCATGCCGTAGCCGCCGGCCGGACCGGCGTCGATGACGACGCCGTCGGACACCGCGTAGATCGGGGTGCCGATCGAGTTGGCCAGGTCGATGCCGGCGTGCAGCACTCCCCAGCGGTAGCCGAAGTTGGAGGTGAAGATGCCTTTGGTCGGCATCACGTAGAGCGGTTGGGACAACCGGGCCTCGCGCTGGGCGCGGTCGTTGGCGAAGGCGACCCCCTTCGCCAGCTCCTGGTTGTGCAGCGCGGCGGTGGCCGCGGGCTCCGCCGCGATCACCTGGGGGCCGCGGACGGTGTTGCTGCCGCCCGCGCCGCCGGTCAGCGCGGAGGCGTTCGCGGTCAGCACCGCGTCGGTCTTGGGGGTGTCGGCGTGGCTGGTGGCCGTGTGCGCGGCCGCGGCGGCGGCGCCGGCGGCCATCGCCGAGATCAGCAGGCGGCCCCGGGCCGCGCTGGTCGGTTGCTTGCGGTGCTGCCCGCCGCGCCGGGCGACGCCGACGACGTCGGTGGCGTGGGGGCGATCGAGGCGCCGCTCGGTGCGGGGCTCGATGACCACCCGCGGCAGCACCTCGGTGACGGGCGCCGCCAGCCATGCCGGGCGTAGGTCGTCCGCGTCGTGCAGGTCGTCGAGCTCGGGCGCCAGCAGCACCTGTGCTTCGTTGTCGAAGGTCGAGTCATTGCTGAAGTCCAGGCCGCCGAGATCGCCGGCGTCGTCGCTGAATTCGAAGTCGTCGAAATCGAAGCCGTCGAGCGGGAGGATTTCGGTGACTTCGGTGCGGTGCGGGGCTTCCGCCCATCGGGCTCCTGCCGCGCGACCAACCCTCACGACGCCCTCGGTTACGGCAGAAGGCCGGGCAAAACGGTGCTGGGACAACCTGAAATGTCCTCGTATCGTGACCATAACGTTATCTGGACCCTAGGAAGGTATCCGCTAACGCGCGGAACTGGCAACCTCGTCGCAGAATCCGGGCGGAATTGTGATTTGGATCACGCGGACGGTCAACCCATAGCTCGTGAGCTGTGCCACATCGGCGGACGCGGCGGTCAAAGGCATTTGAGGGGTGGATACAGTTCGTCCGTGCGAGTTGCCCAGTGCGGCACCGCCCACCAAGAGGCCTAGTAGTTGAGTCGAGCGAAGACAGAGAGTCCATGGACCTTTTCGAGTATCAAGCAAAAGAATTGTTCGCCAAGCACAACGTACCGACTACGCCGGGACGCGTGACCGACACCGCCGAGGGCGCTCGCGAGATCGCCACCGAGATCGGTCGCCCGGTGATGGTCAAGGCGCAGGTGAAGGTCGGCGGGCGCGGCAAGGCGGGTGGCGTCAAGTACGCGGCGACGCCCGAGGACGCCTACGAGCACGCCAAGAACATCCTCGGCCTGGACATCAAGGGCCACGTGGTGAAGAAGCTGCTGGTCGCCGAGGCCAGCGACATCGCCGAGGAGTACTACATCTCCTTCCTGCTCGACCGCGCCAACCGCACCTACCTGGCCATGTGCTCGGTCGAGGGCGGCATGGAAATCGAGGAGGTGGCCGCCACCAAGCCGGAGCGGCTGGCCAAGGTTCCGGTGGACGCCGTCAAGGGCGTCGACCTGGCGACCGCGCGGTCCATCGCCGAGCAGGGCCACCTGCCCGCCGAGGTGCTGGACGCCGCCGCGGTCACCATCAACAAGCTGTGGGAGGTCTTCGTCGCCGAGGACGCCACCCTGGTCGAGGTCAACCCGCTGGTGCGCACTCCCTCCCGCGGTGAGGACGACCCAGGCCAGATCCTGGCGCTGGACGGCAAGGTCACGCTGGACGCCAACGCCGACTTCCGTCAGCCGGGCCACGCCGAGTTCGAGGACCGCGACGCGACCGACCCGCTCGAGCTCAAGGCCAAGGAGCATGACCTCAACTACGTCAAGTTGGACGGCTCCGTCGGCATCATCGGTAACGGGGCGGGCCTGGTCATGTCGACGCTCGACGTCGTCGCCTACGCGGGCGAGAAGCACGGCGGGGTCAAGCCGGCCAACTTCCTCGACATCGGCGGTGGCGCGTCGGCCGAGGTGATGGCCGCGGGCCTCGACGTCATCCTGAACGACAAGCAGGTCAAGAGCGTGTTCGTGAACGTGTTCGGCGGCATCACATCCTGCGACGCCGTCGCCAACGGCATCGTGACCGCGCTGAACATGCTCGGCGACGAGGCCAACAAGCCGCTCGTGGTCCGGCTCGACGGCAACAACGTCGACGAAGGCCGCCGGATCCTGGCCCAAGCCAACCACCCGCTGGTGATCCAGGCCGAGACCATGGACGCCGGTGCCGACAAAGCCGCCGAGCTGGCGAACAAGTAAGGGAACCAAGCTATGTCGATCTTCCTGAACAAAGACTCCAAGGTCATCGTCCAGGGCATCACCGGCGGTGAGGGCACCAAGCACACCGCCCTGATGCTCAAGGCCGGCACCCAGGTGGTGGGCGGCGTGAACGCCCGCAAGGCGGGCACGACCGTGTCGCACGTGGACCCGGTCGGCAAGGACGTCGAGCTGCCCGTGTTCGGCACCGTCGCCGAAGCGATCAAGGAAACCGGCGCCAACGTCTCGGTCGTGTTCGTGCCGCCGAAGTTCGCCAAGGACGCCGTCATCGAGGCCATCGACGCCGAGATCCCGCTGCTGGTCGTCATCACCGAGGGAATTCCGGTGCAGGACAGCGCCTATGCGTGGGCCTACAACGTCGACAAGGGGCAGAAGACCCGCATCATCGGGCCGAACTGCCCGGGCATCATCACCCCGGGCGAGGCGCTGGCCGGCATCACGCCGGCCAACATCAGCGGCCCCGGTCCGGTCGGGCTGGTGTCCAAGTCGGGCACCCTGACCTACCAGATGATGTACGAGCTGCGCGATTTCGGCTTCTCCACCTCGATCGGTATCGGCGGTGACCCGGTGATCGGGACCACCCACATCGACGCCATCGAGGCCTTCGAGAAGGACCCCGACACCAAGGTCATCGTGATGATCGGTGAGATCGGCGGTGACGCCGAGGAGCGGGCGGCCGACTACATCAAGGCCAACGTGTCCAAGCCGGTCGTCGGTTACGTCGCGGGATTCACCGCGCCGGAGGGCAAGACGATGGGCCACGCTGGCGCCATCGTGTCCGGCTCGTCGGGCACCGCGGCCGCCAAGAAGGAGGCCCTGGAGGCCGCCGGCGTCAAGGTCGGCAAGACGCCGTCGGAGACCGCCGCGCTCGCCCGGGAGATCCTGCAGAGCCTGTGAGCAGGGCCGTTCGCGGCCAAATTGGAACACGTTTCAGGTTTCGGTTAGCCTGACGAATTAACACTTGTCAGGAGGCCTGTAATGCCGGTGCATCCCCGCACCCCGGTGCTCGTCGGCGTCGGCCAGTTCACCGAGCGCATCGACGACGCTGACTACCGGGGCATGTCGGCGGTCGACCTCGCGACGGCCGCCGCGCAGGCGGCCCTTGCCGACACGGGCGCCAACGGCGTTGCACAGGCCGTCGACACCGTCTTCGGGCTTCGGCAATTCGAGATCTCCGGCCCGATGCCGGCGACGCTCGGCAAGTCGAACAACTACCCGCGCTCGGTGATGAACCGGCTCGGCGGCGACCCAACCCGGGTGGTACTGGAACCGGTCGGCGGGCAGGGGCCGCAGAAGCTCGTCACGGAGGCGGGCAACACCATCGTGGCGGGCGACGCCGACGTGGTGCTGATCATGGGCTCGGAGCCGGGGTCGACGGCGCGCTACTTCGCCAACCGTGACGACAAGCCGGACTTCACCGAAGACGTCGAGGGTCAACTGGAGGATCGCGGTCACCAGATCTCGAGTTACATCGACGAATACACCATCCAGCACGGTTTGACCGGGGCGCCGGTGCAGTACGGGCTGCTCGAGAACGCCCGCCGCGCCCGCCTGGGACGCAGCGTGGCCGACTATCGGCGCGAGATGGCCGAACTGTTCGCCCCGATGTCCAAAGTGGCTGCCAAGAACCCGTTTTCGTCATCGCCGGTCGAGCGGTCGGTCGAGGAGATCATCACGGTCACCGACGACAACCGGATGATCAGTGACCCATACCCCCGGTTGCTCGTCGCCCGCGATCAGGTCAACCAGGGCGCGGCGGCGGTGCTGATGTCCGTGGAAGCCGCGACCCGCCTCGGTGTGGCGCAAGACAAATGGGTTTACCTGCACGGCCACTCCGACATGGTCGAGCAGGCGATGCTCGACCGCGTCGACCTCGGGGCCAGCCCGGCGGCGGTCCACGCGGCCCGAGAAGCGTTGCGGTTAGCGGGAATTGGCGTTGACGACATCGCCACCTTTGATCTGTACAGCTGCTTCCCGTTCCCGGTCTTCGTCATCTGCGAAGCTCTCGGCATCGACGGCGACGACCCGCGCGGTCTGACCTTGACCGGCGGATTGCCGTACTTCGGTGGCCCCGGCAACAGCTACTCCCTGCACGCTATCGCCGAGACGGTCGCGCAGATGCGGGACAGGCCAGGGCAGTTCGGCCTCGTCGGCGCCAACGGCGGGATCATGAGCAAGTACTCCGTCGGCATCTACTCGACCACACCTGTGGACTGGCGCACCGACAACTGTGCGGAGCTGAACAAGCAGGTTGAAGCGCTGCCCAAGGTCAACGTCACCAAAACGCCCGACGGTGAAGCGACGATCGAGACGTACTCCGTGCGCTACGACTGGCCGGTCCGGACCGGCATCATCGTCGGCAGGCTCGAGACGGACACAACGCGATTCATGGCGACGACCGACGACGAGGATCTGGTCGCGTTGATGTGCGACGGCGATCCGCTCGGTGCGGAAATCTCGGTGTGGTCGACCGGTAACGGTAACCGCGCGTCGCTGCGTTAGCGGCTGTCGCCGTCGCGACACATAAACCACGCACCCGACACGCCGTCACGCGTCGCACTGGTTTAAGTCTCGGCGTTCACGGGCTCGGCGACACGCCTGGCCTGGGGTCAGACCAGGGCGGCGAGCTTGCCGGCCAAGCGCTCGACGTAGGCGGCGACCTCGTCCTCGGATTTGTCCGGCAGTCCGAACAGCACCTCGGTCACGCCGAGCTCGGCCCACTTGGCCAGCTTCTCGGGCACCGGCTTGAAGTCCAGCGCCACGATCTGCGGGGCGCCGTCGCGGCCCGCGGCCGCCCAGGTGTCCTGCAGCAACTTGACCGGCTCGTCGATGTCGAAGTCGCGCGGGGTGGTGATCCAGCCGTCGGCGCTGCGGGCGATCCACTTGAAGTTCTTCTCGGTGCCCGCCGCGCCGACCAGCACCGGGACGTGCGGCTGCACGGGCTTGGGCCAGGCCCAGCTGGGACCGAACTTGACGAACTCGCCATCGTAGGAGGCTTCTTCTTCGGTCCACAGCGCCCGCATCGCCTCGAGATACTCGCGCAGCATCGTGCGGCGCCGGCCCGGCGGCACATTGTGGTCGGCGAGTTCGTCGGTGTTCCAGCCGAACCCGACGCCCAGGCTGACCCGTCCGCCGGACAGGTGGTCAAGGGTGGCAATACTTTTCGCCAACGTGATCGGGTCGTGTTCGACGGGAAGAGCCACCGCGGTGGACAGCCGCACCCGCGAGGTGACCGCGCACGCCGCGCCCAGGCTCACCCAGGGGTCTAGTGTCCGCATGTAGCGATCGTCGGGCAGCGACTCGTCCCCGGTGGTGGGGTGAGCCGCCTCGCGCTTCACCGGAATGTGGGTGTGTTCTGGCACGTAGAAGGTCGTAAAGCCGTGGTCGTCGGCGAGCTTCGCGGCCTTCGCCGGGGAGATGCCACGATCGCTGGTAAAAAGCACAAGCCCGTAATCCATGGGGTGAATTAGAACGTGTTCTACCTCCGCTGGGCAAGCCGTCGTGAAACGGACCGTCTCGCGAGCAGGTCGCGGGCCCGCCGATGCGGACGTCACCGAGCAAGCCGGTGGCAGCGGCACGGGCTGCCGCACGTGCGCTAGCGTGGGTGATCGACCGCGTCGCTAACGCAGCGAGGCGCCTGGAAGCACAGCGTTGCACTGCAACTGTGGCGACCGCTAGGCAGTTCAAGGCACTGGAAGCAACAGGAGGAGCCATGACCTACTCTCCCGGAAGCCCGGGCTATCCACCGGCGCAACCCGGCGGCGCCTATGCGGGCGGCACACCGTCCTTCGCCAAGGACGACCACGGAACGAGCAAGCTGCCGTTCTACCTGAACATCGCGGTGGTGGTTCTCGGTCTGGCCGCCTACCTTCTGAACTTCGGCCCCACCTTTACCATCGGCGCCGACCTCGGCCCGGGCATCGGTGGCCGCGCCGGTGACGCCGGCACCGCGGTCGTGGTTGCCGTGCTGGCGGCGCTGCTCGCCGGGCTCGGCCTGCTGCCGAAGGCCAGGAACTACGCGGGAGTCGTCGCGGTCATCGCGGTGCTGGGTGCCTTGCTCGCCATCACCGAGACGATCAACCTGCCCGCCGGTTTCTCGATCGGCTGGGCGATGTGGCCGCTGGTGGCGGCCGTCGTGCTGCAGGCGATCGCCGCCGTCGTCGTGGTCCTGCTGGACTCCGGGGTGATCACCGCCCCGGCGCCGCGGCCCAAATACGACCCGTACGCGCAGTATGGCCAGTACGGGCAATACGGCCAATACGGTCAGCAGCAGCCCTACTACGGTCAGCAGCCGGGCGGCCAGCAGCACGGCGGGCAGCAGCAGTCGCCGCAGGGCTACGGTTCGCAGTACGGCGGCTATTCGCCGAGCGCGGCGCCCACCCAGAGCGGCGCTCCGACCGGCGGTTTCGGAGCTCAGCCCTCGCCGCAGTCCGGACCGCAACCGTCCGCGCAGCAGCACGGCTCGAACACGCCGCCCACCGGCTTCCCCAGCTTCAGCCCCCCGCCCAACGTCGGCGGATCGGACTCCTCTGCGACGGCAAACTTCTCCGAGCAGGGTGGGGGCCAGCAGTTCGGCCACGAGCAGCAGTCGCCGTCGTCACCGTCTGGGCCAGCGCCCTCCTAACCGTGCGCTGTCGCGCCTAGTCGGGGACGTGCCCCAGAGTGACACGGGTGGAGGACAACCGGGCAGCGGGCGCTCGCCAGGCGCGTGACCTCGTCAGGGTCGCGTTCGCCCCCGCGGTGGTGGCGTTGGTCATCATCGCCGCGGTCACGCTGATCCAGTTGTTGATCGCCAACAGCGACATGACCGGCGCGCTGGGCGCCATCGCCAGCATGTGGCTGGGCGTGCACCAGGTACCGGTCTCGATCGGCGGTCGCGTGCTCGGTGTGATGCCGCTGCTGCCGGTCCTGTTGATGGTCTGGGCCACCGCACGCAGCACCGCCCGGGCCACGACGCCCTACTCGTCGTGGCTGGTCGTCCGCTGGGTCGTCGCCTCGGCGCTGGGCGGCCCGTTGTTCATGACGGCGATCGCCCTGGCGGTCATCCACGACGCATCCTCGGTGATCACCGAGCTGCAAACGCCCAGTGCGCTACGCGCGTTCCTCAGCGTGCTCGCGGTGCATGCCGCCGGCGCCGGCATCGGGGTGTGGTCCCGGGTGGGGCCGCGCGCGCTCGCGGCGGCGTCGCTGCCCTTCTGGCTGGGCGACTCGCTGCGCGCCGCTTCCGCCGGGGTATTGGCGTTGCTCGGGCTCTCCGGCTTCGTGACGGCCGGGTCGCTGGTGGTGCATTGGTCAACCATGCAGGAGCTCTACGGCATCACCGATTCGATCTTCGGCGAGTTCAGCCTCACCGTGCTGTCGATGCTGTACGCGCCCAACGTGATTGTCGGCACCGCGGCAATGGCCGTCGGCTCCAGCGCGCACATCGGATTCGCGACCTTCAGTTCGTTCACCGTGTTCGGTGGTGACATCCCGGCCGTGCCGGTGCTGGCCGCGGTCCCCAGGCCGCCGCTGGGGCCGGTGTGGGTGGCGCTGCTCATCATCGGTGCGTCGTCGGGTGTGGCGGTCGGGCAGCAGTGCGCCCGGCGGGCGCTGCCGTTGCTGGCGGCCGCGGCCAAGCTGCTGGTCGCCGCGGTCGTGGGCGCGCTGGTGATGTCCGTGATCGCGTACGCCGGCAGCGGCCAGCTGGGTAACTTCGGGCACGTCGGCGTCGACCAGGGCGCGTTGCTCGTCGGCGTCTTCTTCTGGTTCGCGGTCGTCGGCGGGATCACGGTGGTGATGACCGGCGGGGTCAGCCGCCGTCCCCGGCGGCCCAAGGTCAAGCCCGCAGCGGCCGCGGCGGCCGAGGAACCGGCCGACTTCGCGGGCGTCTTCGACGACGAGCCGTCGCCCGACGAGGAGGAGGGGATCCCTGGGGAGGCGGGTGACGCGCTGGATCCGCCCGCGGGCGAGGCCGCCGAACCCGACCCCCCGATGACCGACACGCCATCCCCGCGCGAGCCAGGACAAGAAGCCACCGAGCGAGATTCCGAGGATTAAGCCTTCCGCCGGCCGCCGCGCGACAACCCGGTTGGCGCCGACGGGGTGCCGAGGTCGATCGCCCGACTCTGCTCACGTCGCTGCACGACCCGCATCGTCGGCGGGCTAGGCTCGCCGATGTGGTCGAACCGCTCCATGTGCCCCCGAACGCACCGGCACGGGTAGTGGTACTGGCGTCGGGCACCGGGTCGCTGCTGAATTCGCTGTTGACCTCCGCCGTCGCGGATTACCCGGCCCGGGTGGTCGCCGTCGGCGCCGACCGCGACTGCCTGGCCACCGAGATCGCCGCGGCCGCGTCCGTGCCCGCCTTCACCGTCCGGCTCGGCGAGCACCCCGACCGCGCCGCCTGGGACGCCGCCATCACCGAGGCCACCGCCGCACACTCGCCCGACCTGGTGGTCTCCGCCGGGTTCATGAAAATCCTTGGGCCGCAGTTCCTTTCACGGTTCTACGGTCGGGTCATCAACACCCATCCGGCGCTGTTGCCGGCGTTTCCGGGTGCGCACGGGGTGGCCGACGCATTGGCCTACGGTGTCAAGGTCACAGGCTGTACGGTGCACCTGGTGGACGCCGGGACGGACACCGGGCCGATTCTGGCGCAGGAATCCGTTCCGGTGCTCGACGGCGACACCGAAGAGACTCTGCACGAACGCATCAAAGTCACCGAACGGAAGCTCCTGGTGGACGTGGTGGCCGCGATCGCAACACGCGGCCTGACCCTGGTCGGGAGAAAAGCGACGATCGGACGAAAGGCGACGAACCGATGAGCACCGACGACTGGCGGGAAGACGCCAAACGGCCGATCCGGCGCGCCCTGATCAGCGTGTACGACAAGACCGGGCTCGTCGACCTCGCCCAGGGACTGGCGGCCGCGGGTGTCGAGATCGTGTCGACCGGATCCACGGCGAAGGTCATTGCCGACAAAGGCATTCCGGTGACCCGGGTCGAGGAGCTGACCGGATTTCCCGAAGTGCTCGACGGCCGGGTCAAGACGCTGCACCCGCGCGTGCACGCGGGCCTGCTGGCGGACCTCCGCAAGCCCGAGCACGCCGCCGCGCTCGAGGAGCTCGGGATCGCGGCGTTCGAGCTCGTCGTCGTCAACCTGTACCCCTTCACCGAGACCGTCGACTCCGGGGCCAGCATCGACGAATGCGTCGAGCAGATCGACATCGGCGGCCCGTCGATGGTGCGGGCCGCGGCGAAGAACCACCCCAGCGTGGCGGTGATCGTCGACCCGCAGGGCTACGACGGAGTGTTGGCCGCGGTACGGTCGGGCGGGTTTAGCCTCGCCGAGCGCAAAAAGCTGGCGTCACTTGCCTTTCAGTACACCGCCGAGTACGACATCGCCGTCGCGAGCTGGATGGAGTCGACGCTGGCTCCCGAACATCCGCCGACGACTTTCCCGAAGTGGCTGGGCCGCAACTGGCGTCGCTCGGCGATGCTGCGCTACGGCGAGAACCCGCACCAGCAGGCGGCGCTGTACAGCGACCCCGGCGCCTGGCCAGGACTGGCGCAGGCCGAGCAGCTGCACGGAAAAGAGATGTCCTACAACAACTTCACCGATGCGGACGCGGCCTGGCGGGCCGCCTTCGACCACGAAGAGACCTGCGTCGCAATCATCAAGCACGCCAACCCATGTGGCATCGCCATCTCCTCGGAATCGGTCGCGGACGCGCACCGCAAGGCGCACGAATGCGATCCGTTGAGCGCCTTCGGCGGGGTCATCGCGTCCAACACCGAAGTCAGCCTGGAGATGGCCGAATACGTCAGCACCATCTTCACCGAGGTCATCGTCGCCCCCGCCTACGAGCCGGCCGCCCTGGAGGCCTTGACCCGCAAGAAGAACATCCGGGTGCTGGTGGCCTCGGAGCCGCTGACCGGTGGGACCGAGCTGCGGCCGATCAGCGGCGGACTTTTGGTGCAGCAGCGCGACGAGCTCGACGCGCACGGCGACAACCCCGCGAATTGGACGCTGGCCACCGGCTCACCGGCCGATCCGGCGACGCTGGCCGACCTGGTGTTCGCCTGGCGCGTCTGTCGCGCCGTCAAATCGAATGCGATCGTGATCGCCGGCGGCGGAGCCACCATCGGCGTCGGCATGGGTCAGGTGAACCGGGTCGACGCGGCGCGGCTGGCCGTTGAAAGAGGGAATGCGCGCGGCGGCGACCGGGTGCACGGCGCCGTCGCGGCCTCCGACGCGTTCTTCCCGTTCCCCGACGGGCTCGAGACGCTGACCGGCGCCGGGGTGAAGGCGATCGTGCACCCCGGCGGATCGGTGCGCGACGACGAAGTGACCGCGGCGGCCGCCAACGCCGGCATTTCGCTCTATCTGACCGGGGCGCGCCACTTCGCGCACTAGCCACGGTGTGCGCGTGCGACGCGCCTGTCAATAAGCGTCTAGTGAACGCCCTTGGCATGACTCGTCAGAGCGCGCGTCGTAGCGTGGAGTGGTGACGTCACCGAGCAACCTGCCCCGCACCGTCGGCCAGCTGCGCGCCGCCGGTCATCGTGAACGGGGAGTCAAGCAGGAAATCCGCGAAAATCTGCTCGCACGCCTCGCCGAAGGCGGGGATGGCGAAGCCATCTGGCCGGGCATTCTGGGATTCGACGACACCGTGCTGCCGCAACTGGAGCGGGCGCTGATCGCCGGTCATGACTTCGTGCTGCTCGGTGAGCGCGGCCAGGGCAAGACCCGGCTGCTGCGCGCACTGATCGGCCTGCTCGACGAGTGGACGCCGGTGATCGCCGGTGCCGAGCTCGGGGAGCACCCGTACAGCCCGATCACCCCGGAGTCCATCCGCAAGGCCGCCACCCTCGGCGACGACCTGCCCATCGAGTGGCGGCACCGCAGCGAGCGCTACACCGAGAAGCTCGCCACCCCGGACACCAGCGTCGCCGACCTGGTCGGCGACATCGACCCGATCAAGGTCGCCGAGGGCCGCAGCCTGGGCGACCCCGAGACCATCGCCTACGGCCTGATCCCGCGCGCACACCGCGGCATCGTCGCCGTCAACGAGCTGCCCGACCTGGCCGAGCGCATCCAGGTATCGATGCTCAACGTGATGGAGGAGCGCGACATCCAGGTCCGCGGCTACACCTTGCGCCTGCCGCTGGACGTTCTCGTGGTCGCCAGCGCCAACCCCGAGGACTACACCAACCGCGGTCGCATCATCACCCCGCTCAAAGACCGGTTCGGTGCCGAGATCCGCACGCACTACCCGTTGGAACTCGACGCGGAAGTCGGTGTGATCGCGCAGGAAGCGCACCTGTCGGCCCAGGTTCCCGATTACCTGATGCAGGTCATCGCCCGGTTCGCCCGCTACCTGCGGGAGTCCAACTCCGTCGATCAACGCTCCGGGGTGTCGGCGCGGTTCGCGATCGCCGCCGCCGAGACCGTCGCCGCCGCCGCGCGGCATCGGGGCGCGGTGCTGGGGGAGACCGATCCGGTGGCCCGGGTGGTCGACCTGGGCACGGTGATCGACGTGTTGCGCGGCAAGCTGGAGTTCGAGTCCGGCGAGGAGGGCCGCGAACAGGCCGTGCTCGAGCACCTGTTGCGCCGGGCGACCGCGGACACCGCGTCGCGGGTGCTCGGCGGCATCGACGTCGGATCCTTGGTGTCCGCGGTGGAGGGCGGTTCGGCCGTGACGACCGGTGAGCGGGTGTCGGCCAAGGACGTACTGGCCGCGGTGCCGAGCCTGCCGGTGGTCGACAAGATCGCGGCCAAGCTCGGGGCGCAGTCGGAGGGCGAACGCGCCGCGGCGCTGGAACTGGCGCTCGAGGCGCTGTATCTGGCCAAGCGCATCGACAAGGTATCCGGGGAGGGTCAAACCGTCTATGGCTAGGTCTGATGGTGACGACCCGCAGCGCCCGGCTACGCCGCGCTCGCCATCGTCACGAGGGCATTCCTCGCGCTACTCGGCGTACACCGGCGGGCCGGACCCGCTGGCCCCGCCGGTGGATCTGCGCGAGGCGCTCGAACAGATCGGCCAGGATGTCATGGCCGGCACGTCGCCGCGGCGCGCACTGTCCGAGCTGCTGCGCCGCGGCACCAAGAACCTGCCGGGCGCGGACCGGCTGGCCGCCGAGGCCAACCGGCGGCGACGGGAGTTGTTGCGGCACAACAACTTAGACGGGACTCTGCAGGAGATCAAGAAGCTGCTGGATGAGGCCGTGCTGGCCGAACGCAAGGAGTTGGCCCGCGCGCTCGACGACGACGCCCGCTTCGGTGAACTGCAGCTCGATGCGTTGCCGTCATCGCCGGCCAAGGCCGTCCAGGAGCTCTCCGACTACAACTGGCGCAGCGCCGAGGCCCGCCAAAAGTACGACCAGATCAAGGATCTGCTCGGCCGCGAGATGCTCGATCAGCGCTTCGCGGGTATGAAGCAGGCGCTCGAAGGCGCCACCGACGAGGATCGTCAGCGGGTCAATCACATGGTCAATGACCTCAACGACCTGCTGGACAAGCACGCCCGCGGCGAGGACACCCAGCAGGACTTCGAAGACTTCATGGACAAGCACGGCGAGTTCTTTCCGGAGAACCCGCGCAACGTCGACGAGTTGCTGGACTCGCTGGCCAAGCGCGCCGCCGCCGCGCAGCGGTTCCGCAACAGCCTGAGCGCCGAGCAGCGCGCCGAGCTGGATGCCCTGGCGCAGCAGGCTTTTGGCTCGCCCGCCCTGATGCAGGCGCTGAACCGGCTCGATGCGCACCTGCAGGCGGCGCGACCGGGCGAGGACTGGAGCGGCTCCGAGCAGTTCTCCGGTGACAACCCGTTCGGGATGGGCGAGGGCACCCAGGCGCTGTCCGACATCGCCGAGCTGGAGCAACTGGCCGAGCAGCTCTCGCAGAGCTATCCGGGCGCGACCATGGACGACGTCGACCTCGACGCGCTGGCCCGTCAGCTCGGCGACCAGGCGGCCGTCGACGCCCGCACGCTCGCCGAATTGGAACGCGCACTGGTCAATCAGGGCTTCTTGGACCGCGGTTCCGACGGGCAGTGGCGGCTGTCGCCGAAGGCGATGCGCCGGCTCGGTGAGACGGCGCTACGCGATGTGGCGCAACAGCTTTCCGGGCGACGCGGTGAGCGCGACCACCGGCGCGCGGGCGCGGCGGGCGAACTCACCGGGGCCACTCGGCCCTGGCAGTTCGGTGACACCGAGCCGTGGAACATCTCCCGCACATTGACCAATGCCGTTCTGCGGCAATCGGGAACCGCCACCCTGGACGGACCCGACGGGCGGTTGAAAATCACCGTCGACGACGTCGAAGTCTCCGAGACCGAGACGCGGACCCAGGCCGCGGTCGCGCTGCTGGTCGACACCTCGTTCTCCATGGTGATGGAGAATCGCTGGCTGCCCATGAAGCAAACGGCGCTGGCACTCAACCACCTGGTGTGCACGCGATTTCGTTCGGATGCCTTGGAGATCATCGCCTTTGGCCGCTACGCGCGGACGGTGACCGCCGCCGAGCTCACCGGCCTGGAAGGGGTCTACGAGCAGGGCACCAACCTGCACCACGCGTTGGCGTTGGCGGGGCGCCATCTGCGTCGGCATCCCAACGCGCAGCCCGTCGTGCTGGTGGTGACCGACGGGGAGCCGACCGCGCACCTGGAGGACTTCGACGGTGACGGCGGTTCTGCTGTGTTTTTTGATTACCCACCGCACCCTCGGACCATCGCCCATACCGTGCGCGGCTTCGACGAGATGGCCCGCCTGGGCGCCCAGATCACCATCTTCCGGCTGGGCAGCGACCCGGGCCTGGCCCGGTTCATCGACCAGGTCGCCCGACGTGTCGAGGGACGGGTCGTGGTGCCCGATCTCGACGGACTGGGAGCGGCCGTGGTCGGCGACTACCTGCGGTCACGCCGCCGTTAACCCGGGCCTGCGTGGCAATGCCGATGGGGGATTGGTGTTTTCTCGACGGGGTACAGGATTTGGAGAAGGAGGAGACGTAATGAGCCAGGTTCCCACGATCGAACTCAACGACGGCGTCAGCATTCCGCAGCTGGGTTTCGGGGTGTTCCAGATCAAGCCCGACGAGACCGCCGCGGCGGTGAAGACGGCGCTCGAGATCGGATACCGTCACATCGACACGGCCGAAATGTACGGCAACGAAAAGGAAGTGGCGCAGGGCATCCGCGACGCGGGCCTGGACCGCGGTGAGGTCTTCGTCACCAGCAAGCTCAACAATGGATTTCACAAACCCGACGACGCGCGCCGCGCCTTCGACGAGACGCTGAAGAAGCTGGATTCGGACTACGTCGACCTGTTCCTCATCCACTGGCCGCTGCCCACCCTCTACGACGGCGACTTCGTGTCGACGTGGAAGGTCTTCGAAGAGTTCGCGCGGGACGGACGCGCCCGCAGCATCGGTGTGTCCAATTTCCAAGTCGCACATCTGGATCGGCTCGCAGCCGAAACCGACACCGTGCCGTCGGTCAACCAGATCGAGGTGCATCCGTACTTCGGCAACGAACAGGTCCGGGCGTACGGACGCGAGCATGGCATCGCCACCGAGGCATGGGCGCCCATCGCGCAGGGCAAGGTGCTCGACGATCCGGTGATCAACCGCGTCGCGCAGGCCCGCGGCAAGTCGGCGGCGCAGGTGGTGCTGCGCTGGCACATCCAGCGCGGCGACATCGTCTTCCCGAAGTCGGTGACACCGGAGCGGGTCAAGGAGAATTTCCAGTTGTTCGACTTCGAACTGGACGACTCCGACATGGACGCGATCTCGACGCTGGACCAGGGCGAGGCCGGACGCAACGGGCCCAACCCCGACACGTTCGATTACGTGCCCGGCTGAGGGCTACGGCTAGCCGCGTGGCCGCCGGGGCTTGCGGATGATCCCCACACCGCCCCACAGTGAGAAGCCGCGAATGTGCACGGTCGGCGCGCCGGGCGTGCCCTGTCCGTCCACCACGCGGTCGAAGTTTCCCATCACGCCGCGGCCGTGCACCTCGACGTTGACTTCGGGCGGCAGCAAAATGTTTTGCACGCCCATGATCGACATCGCATGGATGTCGACCTCGGTCGAGGTGAAGTCGGCGTAGCGCAGATCGACCACCCCGCTGCCCCACAGGGTGAAGGTGGTGAGCTTCTTCGGAACGTTCCACCGGCCGCGGCGCTCGAAGCCGCTCATCAAGGCCAGCAGTAGCGTCGAGGGCGCCGGATTGGGCTTGCCGCCGCGGCGCGGGCTGATCGGAGCCCCCGGCAGATCGGCCCGCAATTGATCCAGTTCCTCGTACGTCGTGGCCGCATAGGCCCTGGTCAAACGGTCTTCGTAGTCGTTGAGCTGCAGGCGCCCCTGTTCGGCCGCATACGCAAGCAACTGGGCAATCTGGATGCGGTCGGTATCAGCCGCGCGCGACGGCTCGCCGCGCGTGTCCTCCGCATCCCGTTGCGTTGAGTTGCTCATCACCCACGAGCCTACGACGTACAGCTTTTGCTGCAAGAGGATTGGCTAAACTGCAACCTTGCGCCGGCCCGCGCCGCACTGCCGACCGTTCGGCCGGACCCTTTGTTTGACATCTGGCTAACTTCCCGGCTGGCTAACTCGTCCAATTGGGCGCGCGCTTCTCCAGAAACGCCAGCATGCCTTCGCGGGCCTCGTCGGACACGAACAGCCGCGCGGACTCCTCGGCGAGCCGTTCGGCGTCGCGGTCGAACCCTTCCAGCACCGCGGTCGTGGTCAGCGCCTTGGATGCCGCGAGGCCCCGGGGCGAACCACGGCCGATATCGGAGACCAGTTCGTCGACCGCGGCGTCGACGTCGTCGGCGGCAACGGTGATCAGTCCGATCTCGGCCGCCTGGGCGGCGCCGAACTTCTCGCCGGTCAGGTAGTAGCGCGCCGCGGCCCGCGCCGACAGTTTCGGCAGCAGCGTCAACGAGATGATCGCCGGGGCGACGCCGATGCGGGCCTCGGTGAGCGCGAAGGTACTGCGCGGACCCGCGACCGCGATATCGCAGGCGCCCACCAGGCCGAAGCCGCCCGCGCGGACGTGCCCGTCGATGGCGGCGATCACCGGCAGCGGCGAGGAGACGATGGCCCGCATCAAGGCGACCATCTCCCGGGCGCGGGCCACCGCCATGCTGAAGGGATCGCCCCCGCCGGACTCACTCAAATCCGCACCGGCACAGAAGGTTCCACCGGTGTGGCCCAGCACCACGGTCCGTACCGCCGGGTCCGCCGAGGCGTCGCGCAACCCCTGGTGCAAGTGGTTGACCAGTGTGGTGGACAGCGCGTTGCGGTTGTGCGGTGAATTCAGGGTCAGCCGCGCGTAAGGTCCGCCCGTGTCGGCGGGTCCGGCGTATTCGACGACGGGGTCCATCAGTAGCTTCGGGGCAGGCCCAGCGATGTCTGCGCGACGAAGTTCAGCACCATCTCACGGCTGACCGGGGCGATGCGGCCCAGCCGGGCCGAGGCCAGCATGGCGGCCAGGCCGTACTCCTTGGTCAGTCCGTTGCCGCCCAGTGACTGCACCGCCTGATCCACCGAGCGCGTGGCGGCTTCGGCCGCAGCGTATTTGGCCATGTTCGCGGCCTCGGCCGCGCCCATGTCGTTGCCGGAGTCATAGAGGGTGGCGGCCTTCTGCAGCATCAGCTTGGCCAGTTCGACCTCGATGTGGCACTGCGCCAACGGGTGTGACAGCCCCTGGTGCGCGCCGATCGGCGTGCCCCACACCTGCCGGGTTTTGACGTATTCGGCGGCCCGGCCCAGCGCGTACCGTCCCATCCCGACGGAGCTCGCCGCGCCCATGATCCGTTCGGGGTTCAGGCCGGCGAAAAGCTGTGCAATGGCGGCATCTTCGGCGCCGACGAGCGCGTCGCTAGGCAGCCGCACGTCGTCGAGGAAGACCTGGAACTGCCGTTCGGGGCTGATCAGTTCCATTTCGATCGGGGTGTAGGTGAAGCCGGGCGCGTCGGTGGGCACCACGAACAGTGCGGGGCGCAGCTTGCCGGTCTTGGCCTCCTCGGTGCGGGCCACCACCAGCACCGCCTGCGCCTGGTCGATGCCGGAGATATAGACCTTCTGGCCCTTCACGATCCAGTCGCTGCCGTCCCGGCGCGCGGTCGTGGTGATCTTGTGCGAGTTAGAGCCGGCGTCGGGCTCGGTGATGGCGAACGCCATCGTCAGCGTCCCATCGGCGATGCCGGGGATCCAGCGCTTCTTCTGCTCCTCGGTGCCGAACTTGCTGATGATGGTGCCGTTGATGGCGGGCGAGACCACCATCAGCAGCAGCGCGCTGCCCGCGGCCGCCATCTCCTCCATGACCAGCGACAGCTCGTACATTCCGGCGCCGCCACCGCCGTACTCCTCCGGCAGGTTCACCCCGAGGAAGCCGAGTTTGCCTGCCTCCGACCACAATTCGTCGGTGTGTTCCTGTGCGCGGGCCTTGCGTAGGTAGTACTCGCTGCCGTAGTTGGCTGCCCAGGCCGCCACCGACTTGCGCAGGGCCTGACGCTCCTCGCTCTCGATGAAGCTGGTGTCGGTCATGCTGAATCCCCTTCTGATTGTGGCGCTTCCACTCTTGCCAGCACAGCGCCCACTTCGACTTGCTGACCGGTCTTGACGTTGAGTTCGGCGAGCACCCCGTCCACCGGGGCGGCGATGGTGTGTTCCATCTTCATGGCCTCCAGCCAGATCAGCGGCTGGCCGGCGGTGACCGTGTCGCCGATCGCGGCACCGAGCCGGATCACGCTGCCCGGCATCGGCGCCACCAGCGAGCCCTTTTCGACGGTCGAGCCGGGCTCGGGGAAACGCGGCTGCGCGGTCAAATGCACCGGCCCGCGCGCGGAATCGACGTAGACGTCGGCATCGTAGCGCCGCACCGAGAAGCCGTGCTCGACGCCGTCCACCCGCAGCACGACGGCTTTCGCCGTGGCCGACACCAGCTGCACCGACGGGTCGTCGGGAAGCGTCAAACCGGTTCTGGTGAAGCGATATTGGACCCTGATCTCGTCGCCCGCGTCGTCGTGATAGTCCCTGACCTGGTAGACCGACGGCAGGTTGCGCCAGCCGCTGGGAAGGGCGCGCAGCACCGGCGCCACGGCCCGGTTATGCGCGGCGTCGGCGAGTGCCGCGGCGATGGCGGACAGTCGGACCACCGCGGCATCGCCCAGCGGCGCCGCGAGGCGGGCCAGGTCGTGGGTATCGAAGAACGCTGTGTCGGTCGCACCGTCGAGGAACGCGGGATGCCGCAGCACGTTCACCAAAAGGTCCCGGTTGGTGCGTACGCCGTGCACGCGGGCGCGCGCCAGCGCGTCGGCGAGCACCAGCGCGGCCTGGCGTCGCGTCGGGGCGTAGGAGATGACCTTGGCCAGCATGGGGTCGTAGTGGATCGAGACCGTGAACCCGTCGACGATGCCCGAATCCAGCCGGATCCCGGTCCGGTGCCCCAGGGAACCGAACTCGGCCCGAACCGAAGGCACCTCGAAGCCGCGGACCAGGCCGGCCTGCGGCTGCCAGTTCTTGGCGGGGTCCTCGGCGTAGAGCCGGGCCTCGATCGAATGCCCTTGCGCGGCAGGAGGGTCCGAGTCCAGGCGGGCGCCGTCGGCGACGGCGAGCTGCAGCTCGACCAGATCGAGTCCGGTGGTCTCTTCGGTCACCGGGTGTTCGACCTGTAGCCGGGTGTTCATCTCGAGAAAGTAGAACTCGCCGTCGTCGTCGGCGAGGAACTCCACCGTCCCGGCGCCGGTGTAGCCGATGGCTTCGGCGGCCAACCGGGCCGCGTCGAACAGCTTGGCGCGCATGCCCGGTGTGCGCTCCACCAACGGCGAGGGCGCCTCCTCGATGATCTTCTGGTGGCGGCGCTGAATCGAGCATTCGCGTTCGCCGACCGCCCACACCGTGCCATGGGTGTCGGCCATGACCTGGACCTCGATGTGGTGTCCGGTGGGCAGGTAGCGCTCGCAGAACACCGTCGGGTCCCCGAAGGCGGACTGGGCTTCGCGGCGCGCCGCCTCCACTTCGGCTGGCAGGGCGGACAATTCGCGCACCACCCGCATGCCGCGTCCGCCGCCGCCCGCGGAGGCCTTGACCAGCACCGGCAGCTGCGCCTCGGTGACGGTGTCGGGGTCGAGCTCGTCGAGCACGGGCACCCCGGCCGCGGCCATGAGTTTCTTGGACTCGATCTTGGAGCCCATCGCGCGCACCGCATCCACCGGCGGGCCGATCCACGTCAGGCCGGCGTCGGCGACGGCGGCCGCGAAGTCGGCGTTCTCCGAGAGGAATCCGTAACCGGGGTGGATCGCGTCGGCGCCCGCGGCGCGGGCGGCGGCGATGATGGCCTGCGCGTTGAGGTAGTCGTTGGTCTTGTCCAGCCGCACCCGGGCGTCGGCCTCGGCGACGTGCGGGGCGCCGGCGTCGGGTTCGGTGTAGACGGCGACGGTGGTTAAGCCGAGCCGGCGGCAGGTGGCGAACACCCGCCGCGCGATCTCACCGCGGTTGGCGACCAGTACTCGAGTGACCATGGGGCTCACATCCGGAAGACGCCGAAGTTCGACGTCCCCTTGATCGGGCCATTGGCGATGGCGGACAAACAGATCCCCAAGACGGTGCGGGTATCTCGCGGGTCGATCACCCCGTCGTCGTAGAGCATCCCGGACAACACCAGCGGCAGCGACTCGGCTTCGATCTGGCCCTCGACCGCGGCCCGCATCGCCGCGTCGGCCTCCTCGTCGACCTGCTGGCCGCGCGCCTCGGCGGCCGCACGGGCCACGATCGACAGCACACCCGACAACTGGGCGCCGCCCATCACCGCGGACTTCGACGTCGGCCAGGCGAACAGGAACCGCGGATCGTAAGCGCGCCCGCACATGCCGTAGTGGCCCGCGCCATAGGAGGCGCCGATCAGCAGCGAGATGTGCGGGACCGTGGAGTTGGACACGGCGTTGATCATCATCGAGCCGTGCTTGATCATCCCGCCCTCTTCATAGTCCTTGCCCACCATGTAACCGGTGGTGTTGTGCAGGAACAGCAGCGGCGTGTCGGACCGGTTGGCCAGCTGGATGAACTGGGTGGCTTTCTGCGACTCCTCGCTGAACAACACGCCGCGCGCGTTGGCCAGGATGCCGATCGGATACCCGTGCAGCCGGGCCCAGCCCGTCACCAGCGACGAGCCGTACAGCGGCTTGAATTCGTCGAACTCGGAACCGTCGACGATGCGGGCGATCACTTCGCGGGGATCGAACGGGATCCGCAGATCCGCGGGCACGATGCCGATGAGTTCCTCGGTGTCGAACAGCGGCTCGGTGACCGGCTTGGGTGTCGGCCCGTGCTTGGCCCAGTTCAACCGGGCCACGATGCGGCGGCCGATGCGGATCGCGTCGAGTTCGTCGACGGCGAAGTAGTCGGCCAAACCGGAGACGCGGGCGTGCATTTCGGCGCCGCCGAGTGACTCGTCGTCGGATTCCTCGCCGGTGGCCATCTTCACCAGCGGGGGACCGGCCAGGAAGACCTTGGAACGTTCCTTGATCATCACCACGTGATCCGACATGCCCGGGACGTAGGCACCGCCCGCGGTGGAGTTGCCGAATACCAGTGCGATGGTGGGGATTCCGGCCGCTGAGAGCCGGGTGAGGTCGCGGAACATCCGCCCGCCGGGGATGAAGATCTCCTTCTGCGTGGGCAGATCCGCGCCGCCGGACTCCACCAGCGAGATCACCGGGAGCCGGTTCTCGAAGGCGATCTGGTTGGCTCGCAGGATCTTCTTCAGGGTCCACGGGTTGCTGGTGCCGCCTTTGACCGTCGGGTCGTTGGCGACGATCATGCATTCGACGCCTTCGACCACCCCGATGCCGGTGACCGTGCTGGCGCCGACCTTGAAGGCGCTGCCCCAGGCCGCCAGCGGGCTCAGTTCCAGGAACGGCGAATCCTGGTCGACCAGGGATTCGATGCGTTCGCGTGCCGTCAGCTTGCCCCGGTCATGGTGACGCTCAACGTATTTGGCCCCGCCCCCGGCCAGCGCGTTGGCCAGCTCGGTATCGATCTCCTCGAGTTTCGCAATAGCCGCCGACGCCGCGTCGGCGAAGGCGGTGGCATCGGCATCGAGGGTGGACTGCAGCACGGTCATGATTGGAATCCCAGCAGTTTGGCGGACAGTGCGGTCAGGATTTCGGTGGTTCCGCCGCCGATGCCCAGGATCCGCATGTCCCGATATTGGCGTTCGACCTCGGACTCGGCCATGTAGCCCATGCCGCCGAACAACTGGACGGCTTGGTTGGCCACCCATTCGCCGGCCTCGACGGCGGTGTTCTTGGCGAAACACACCTGCGGAATCAGTTTGGTCTCGCCGGCGAGTTGCTGCTCCACCACGTGGCGCGAGTAAACCCTGGCGACGTCGATGCGACGCGCCATCTCGGCCAACGTGTTTTGCACCGACTGCCGCGATATCAATGGGCGGCCGAATGTTTCGCGGTCGCGACACCATTGCACCGTCAGGTCCAGGCATCGCTGTGCGCTCGAATAGGCTTGTGCGGCAAGACCGATGCGTTCGGCGACGAAGGCCTGGGCGATTTGGGCGAACCCGCTGTTCTCCACGCCGACCAGGTTGGTGACCGGGACGCGGACGTCGGTGTAGGACAGCTCGGCCGTGTCCGAGGAACGCCAGCCCATCTTGTCCAGCTTGCGGCTCACCTCGAAGCCGGGCGTCCCCTTCTCGACCACCAGCAGCGAAACCCCGCCCGCGCCAGGGCCTCCGGTGCGTACCGCGGTTACCACGTAGTCGGCGCGGACCCCGGAGGTGATGTAGGTCTTGGCGCCGTTGACGATGTAGTGGTCACCATCGCGCACCGCGGAGGTACGCAGGTGCCCGACGTCGGAACCGCCGCCCGGCTCGGTGATGGCCAGCGAGCCGATCTTCTCACCGGCCAGTGTCGGCCGGACGAACTCCTCGATGAGCCGCTGATCGCCCGAGGCGATCATGTGCGGCACCGCGATGCCGCAGGTGAACAACGACGCGAACACGCCGCCCGGGGCCCCGGCCTGATGCATCTCCTCGCAGATGATCACCGCGTCGGCGCCGTCGCCGCCACCGCCGCCAACCGATTCGGGGAAGCCCGCACCCAGCAGCCCGGCGTCCCCGGCGCTGCGGTGCAATTCGCGCGGCAGCTCGCCGCTGCGCTCCCACTCGTCGACGTGGGGCAGGATCTCGCGTTCCGCGAACGAGCGCACCGTCTTTCGCAGCTGTTCGCGCTCGGGTGTGGTCCAAAGGTTCACAGCAGACTCTCCGGGATGTCGAGGTAGCGGCCGCGGAGCCATTCGCCCAGCCCCTTGGCCTGGGGGTCGAATCGGGCCTGGTAGGCGACGCCCTGGCCGAGGATGCCGTCGATGACGAAGTTGACCGCTCGCAGATTCGGCAGCAGGTGACGCGTCACGCCGAAGTCGGCCGCTTCCGGCAGCAGTTCTCCGAGCAGCTCGACGGTCAACGTGTTGGCCAGCCATCGCCATTGCTCGTCGGTGCGTACCCACACCCCGATGTTGGCGGAGCCGCCCTTGTCGCCGCTGCGCGCGCCGGCGATGCGGCCCAGCGGCACGCGCCGGGTCGGCCCGTCCGGTAGGGGTTCGGGAAGCGGTGGCTCAGCGGCGGGGGAGAGCTCCAAAGTGTCCGTGGCGCAAGGGATGTGGACGCGGGTGCCGTCGGCGTGTACCGCAACGTGCGGTACCTGATCGGCGGCGACGTAGCCCGGGGTGAACACGCCGTAGACCTGGCCGTCAGCCGGGGGTGCGGTGACGTGGAATCCCGGATAACTGGCCAACGCCAATTCGACGGCAGCCGAAGAGAATTGGCGTCCCACGTTGGCGGGGTCGGGGTCGCGTACGACGCAGTGCAGCAGCGCACTGGCGGCTTCCTCGGTGTCGGCGTCCGGGTGGTCGGTGCGTGCCAAAGTCCACTGCAGTTCGGCGGGCTTGACGGTGAGCGCGGCGTCGAGTTGTTGGCGCACCAGGTCGGCCTTGGCCTCGATATCCAGGCCGGTCAGCACGAACGTCATCGAGTTGCGGAACCCGCCGATGCTGTTCATCGACACTTTGTAGGTGGGCGGCGGGGCCTCGCCACGCGCACCGCTGATGCGCACCCGATCCGGCCCGTCGGACGACAGCTCGACGCTGTCCATCCGGGCGGTCACGTCGGGGTTGGCGTAGCGCGCCCCGGTGATCTCGTAGAGCAGCTGCGCGGTGACGGTGTCGACGCTGACCAGGCCGCCGGTGCCCGGGTGCTTGGTGATCACCGAGGATCCGTCGGCGTGGACCTCGGCGAGCGGGAAGCCGGCGTGGGTCAACTCGGGAACCTCGGTGAAGAACGAGTAGTTACCGCCGGTGGCCTGGACCCCGCACTCGATAATATGGCCCGCGACCACCGCGCCGGCGAGCGCGTCGTAGTCGGTGCGGCCCCACCCGAAGTGCGCAGCGGCCGCCCCGACGATCACCGAGGCGTCGGTGACGCGGCCCGTGACGACGACGTCGGCGCCGTCGACCAGGCAGTCGACGATGCCCCAGGCGCCCAGGTAGGCGTTCGCCGTCAACGGGTTGCCCAGGCCGAGGTCGGCGGCACGTGACAACAGGTCGTCACCCTCCACGTGGGCGACCCGCGCGTCGATGCCCAGCCGCTGCGCCAGCGCGCGTATCGCGTCGGCCAGCCCGGATGGATTGAGGCCGCCGGCGTTGGCGACGATGCGGACCCCCCGGTCGCGGGCCTCGCCCAGGCAGTCCTCGAGCTGGGTCAGAAACGTCTTGGCGTAGCCGCGCTCGGGATGCTTCATCCGGTCGCGGCCCAGGATCAGCATGGTGAGTTCGGCGAGGTAGTCGCCGGTCAGGTAGTCGACGTCGCCGCCGGTGAGCATCTCGCGCATGGCCGACAGCCGGTCGCCGTAGAAGCCCGAGCAGTTCGCAATCCGGACGGCGCCGGAGCTGCCCAGGGCGCCAGCGGCGCCGGAAGCAGAGGCCATGCCTGTCCTCCATTCGGGGATTCACCGGGTCGGACCTACCAACCAACCGGTAGGTTAGCGGGTGCCGTCGGTGTCACGTCAAGGATCCCACTTTGGAGGCGCCCGCCCTGGCGCGCCCAGCGGGCGGCCACTCGGCGGGCGGGCGTGCATTTTGGCCACAAGCGGACCAGCGACTATCCTGATGTGCGATCGTCGCCCGTTCGGCTCACCAGCCACGCCGCGCGACATGCCGAACTGCAAGTCCCACGTCGAATTACCGAAGCAACACGAGGAGTTAGGCCCGACCATGGCCGTACCCAAGCGCAGAATGTCGCGCGCGAACACCCGTAGCCGGCGCGCGCAGTGGAAGGCCGAGAAGACCGAACTCGTCGGTGTCACGGTCGCAGGTCAGCGCCACAAGGTGCCCCGGCGGCTGCTCAAGGCGGCCCGCCTCGGTCTGATCGACCTCGACCGCCGCTAGCCCGAATGGCGGCGGCCCACGGCGCCCGGCTTCGCCGCGCTTGTGACCGCCGCTAGCCCCCGCCCGGCGCGCCTCTCAGGTCCGTCTCAGGCGGTGGGACGAAACTAGGGGTCGTGCGAATACTGGTCGTCGACGACGATCGCGCTGTGCGCGAATCGCTGCGTCGGTCCTTATCCTTCAACGGCTACTCCGTCGAGCTGGCCCATGACGGGGTCGAGGCCCTCGAATTGATCGCCAGCGATCGTCCCGACGCGCTCGTCCTCGATGTGATGATGCCGCGCCTGGACGGCCTCGAGGTGTGCCGTCAGCTCCGCAGCACCGGTGACGATCTCCCCATCCTCGTGCTCACCGCCCGCGATTCGGTGTCCGAGCGGGTCGCCGGGCTCGACGCCGGCGCCGATGACTATCTGCCGAAGCCGTTCGCCCTGGAAGAACTGCTAGCCCGGATGCGTGCACTGCTGCGCCGGACCAAGCCGGAGGACGACGCCGAATCCGTGGCGATGACGTTCTCCGACCTGACGCTGGACCCGGTGACCCGCGAGGTCACCCGCGGCCTGCGCCGAATCAGCCTGACCCGCACCGAGTTCGCGCTGCTGGAGATGCTGATCGCCAATCCGCGCCGGGTGCTGACCCGCAGCCGCATCCTCGAAGAGGTGTGGGGATTCGACTTTCCCACTTCGGGCAACGCGCTGGAGGTCTACGTCGGTTACCTGCGGCGCAAGACCGAAGCCGACGGTGAGCCGCGGCTGATCCACACCGTGCGCGGGGTTGGATACGTCCTGCGGGAGACGCCACCGTGACGATGCGGGTCCACCGATGATCCGGTTCCCCCGGCCCCAGCGTCCGCCGCTGCGCCCGCCGTTGCGCGCGACACCGTCGTTGTCGCTGCGGTGGCGGGTGATGCTGCTGGCGATGTCGATGGTGGCCATGGTGGTGGTGCTGATGGCCTTCGCCGTCTACGCCGTGATCTCCGCCGCGCTGTACAGCGACATCGACAACCAACTGCAGAGCCGCGCACAGCTGTTGATCGCCAGCGGCTCGCTGGCCGCCGACCCGGGCAAAGCCATCGAGGGCACCGCCTACTCCGACGTCAACGCGATGCTGGTGAACCCGGGCCACGCGATCTACACCGCCCAGCAGCCGGGCCAGACCCTGCCGGTCGGCGCGCCGGAGAAGGCGGTCATCCACGGCGATCTGTTCATGTCGCGGCGCACCGCCGGTGACCAACGGATCCTGGCCGTGCACCTGCAGAACGGCACGTCGCTGCTGATCTCCAAGAGCCTCAAGCCCACCGAAGCGGTGATGAACAGGCTGCGCTGGGTGCTGCTGATCGTCGGCGGGGTCGGGGTGGCAGTCGCGGCCGTGGCGGGCGGCATGGTCACCCGGGCCGGGCTGCGCCCGGTGGCACGCCTGACCGAGGCGGCCGAGCGGGTGGCACGTACCGATGACCTCAGGCCCATCCCCGTGTTCGGCAGCGACGAATTGGCCAGGCTCACCGAGTCGTTCAACCTGATGCTGCGCGCACTCGCCGAGTCCCGGGAGCGGCAGGCTCGGCTGGTCACCGACGCCGGCCACGAATTGCGCACCCCGCTGACCTCGCTGCGCACCAACGTCGAGTTGCTGATGGCGTCGATGGAGCCGGGAGCGCCGCGCCTGCCCGAGCAGGAGATGGTGGATCTGCGCGCCGATGTCGTCGCGCAGATCGAGGAATTGTCAACGCTGGTAGGCGATTTGGTGGATCTGACCCGCGACGACGCCGGCCAGGTGGTGCACGAGCCCGTCGACATGGCCGAGGTGGTCGATCGCAGCCTGGAGCGAGTCAGGCGGCGGCGCAACGACATTCACTTCGACGTCGACGTCACACCCTGGCAGATGTACGGCGACGCCGCCGGGCTGTCGCGTGCCGTGCTGAACCTGCTGGACAACGCCGCCAAGTGGAGCCCGCCCGGGGGCCATGTCGGTGTCACCATGCGCCAGCTCGATCCGTCGCACGCGGAGCTGGTGATCGCCGATCACGGCCCCGGCATTCCGCCGCAGGAGCGCCGGCTGGTGTTCGAACGGTTCTACCGGTCGACGACGGCGCGGGCGATGCCCGGCTCCGGGCTCGGGCTGGCGATCGTCAAGAAGGTCGTGCTCAACCACGGCGGACTGCTGCGCGTCGAGGACACCGTTCCGGGCGGCCAACCCCCGGGTACCTCCTTCTATGTGCTGCTGCCCGGCCGGCCCATGCCCGCCTCGACGTACTCCACCACCGCCGGCGAGCCGCAGACCGACCAGGTAGACGCCGCGGCCGACCACGCCACGGCGCCGGGTGGCGACGAGGCGAACTCTCGGGAATCGGCGAACGTAATCTCAGTGGACTCTCAGTCCGCGCGGGCAAGGTAGGTCTGCGGCTACTGTTGAACCCAGCCGTCGACTTGCCGAAACACTGAGATAGAGGAAGAGCGACTTAGCGACATGACGAATGACCCGAGGTATTCGCCACCGCCGCAGCAGCCGGGATACCCGCCCGCGCCGAATCAGCCTGCGCCCGTCCCGAGCCATGCGGCGTCCTCCGGCTATGCCCCGGGACAACAGCAGCCGTACAACCAGCAGTACGACTGGCGCTATCGGTCGCAGCCCTCATCGTCGCCGACGACGCAGTTCCGTCCGCCTTACGAGCCCTTCAGCAACACCGGTCCGGGCCGGATTCCCGGCGGAACCGGGGTGGGCCCGATTCCGGGCGGCACCGGCAGCGGCCCGATTCCCGGCATGCTGCCCGGGATGCCCGGCCCGCCGGAACCCCAAAAGCGTTCTCGCACAGGACTATTGGTGGTCGGTGCGTTGGCCATCGCGGTGGTGTCGGCCGGTATCGGCGGTGCCGCCGCGACGGCCGTCGAGTTCGGCACCCACACCACGGGGAACGGCGGCGGCCGCGTCATCGGGGCGGCGCCCAGCGTCCCGGCCGCCAACATGCCACCGGGCAGCGTCGAGGGAGTCGCCTCCAAGGTGGTGCCCAGCGTCGTGATGCTCGAGACCGACATCGGGCGACAGTCCGAGGAGGGCTCGGGCATCATCCTGTCCACCGACGGGCTCATCCTGACCAACAACCACGTGATCGCCGCCGCGGCGGGACCGCCCAAGGGTCCCGCAGCCCCGCCGGGAGCTCCGCCTGGGGCCCCCGTGCCGCCGAGCCTGCCGGGCGGACCGGGCGGCCCGGGCGGCGGCGGTGCCGGCGCGCCGACGGCGAAGACCACGGTGACCTTCTCTGACGGTCGCACCGCACCGTTCACGGTGGTCGGCGCCGACCCCACCAGCGACATCGCCGTCATTCGCGTGCAGGGCATGTCCGGGCTCACGCCCATCTCGCTGGGTTCCTCGTCGGACCTGCGCGTCGGCCAGCCCGTCGTCGCGATCGGCTCGCCGCTGGGCCTGTCGGGCACCGTGACCACCGGCATCGTCAGCGCGCTGAACCGGCCGGTGTCCACCACCGGTGAGTCGGGCAACCAGAACACCGTGCTGGACGCGATCCAGACCGACGCCGCGATCAACCCCGGTAACTCCGGGGGCGCGCTGGTCAACATGAACGGCCAACTGGTGGGCGTCAACTCGGCCATCGCCACCCTGGGCGCCGACTCGCCGGACGCCCAGAGCGGGTCGATCGGTCTGGGCTTCGCGATCCCGGTCGACCAGGCCAAGCGCATCGCCGACGAACTGATCGCCACCGGCAAGGCGTCACACGCCTCGCTTGGCGTGCAGGTGACCAACGACAAGGGCACCCCCGGCGCCAAGGTGGTCGACGTCGTCGCGGGTGGTGCGGCCGCATCGGCCGGCGTCCCCAAGAACGTCGTCGTCACGAAGGTCGACGACCGGCCGATCAACAGCGCCGACGCGCTGGTCGCGGCCGTGCGGTCCAAAGCACCCGGCGACAAGATAACGCTGACATTCCAGGATGCCGCCGGTGGCGGCAGCCGCACCGTGCCGGTCACCCTCGGGAAGGCGGATCAGTAGTGAGAGTGGACGAACCCTCGGCGACGGGATTGTCTGAGCTCGGATATACGGTTGCACCCATGGAAACGGGTGCGGAATTGGTAGTTGGCCGGGCTCTGGTTGTGGTGGTCGACGATCGCACCGCGCACGGGGACGAGGACCATAGCGGTCCGCTGGTGACCGAGCTGTTGACGGAGGCGGGCTTCGTCGTCGACGGTGTGGTCGCGGTCGCCGCGGACGAGATCGAGATCCGCAACGCGCTGAACACCGCGGTGATCGGCGGGGTGGACCTGGTGGTCTCGGTCGGCGGGACGGGCGTCACCCCGCGCGACGTCACCCCGGAGGCCACCCGCGAGATCCTGGATCGCGAAATCCTCGGCATCGCCGAGGCCATCCGCGGCTCGGGGCTGTCGGCGGGGATCATCGACGCCGGCTTGTCCCGCGGTCTGGCCGGGGTGTCCGGCAGCACGCTGGTGGTCAACCTGGCCGGGTCCCGCTATGCGGTGCGCGACGGGATGGCGACGCTGAATCCGTTGGCGGCCCAGATCATCGGGCAGTTGTCGAGCCTGGAGATTTAAACCCGGGTCGCGGGCCAAGCCCCGAATTGGCGGGCTATTTCGATTCGGCTTCCGCGCGGGGTCCGTACTCCGGTGGGGGCGTGGTGGCCACACTGCCGTGCTTGCCCGACGAATCGCCGTTGGTCTGCGCGAGTAGGTCCCGGATCTCCTTGAGCAGCACGACCTGCGCGTCGTCGGCCGGCTCGACCTCGCCCCGCTTGCGTAGCGTCGTGTAGGGCAACACGACCAGGAAGTACACCACCGCGGCGATGATCACGAAGTTGATGGCGGCTGACAGCACGTTGTTCAGGTCAATGGTCTGACCGCCGCCGATGCTGATGCGCAGGATGCCGATATCGGACTTCTGGTTGACGCCGATGCGGTTGATCAACGGCTTGATGATGCTGTCGGTGAATGTGGTGACCAAGGCGGTGAAAGCAGTACCGATGACGACCGCGGTGGACAGGTCGATGATGTTGCCCCGCGAGAGAAACTCCTTGAACCCTTTGAGCATTGGGATGGCCTTTCTGGGACTGGACAGAGTTTGCCGTCGGCCAGCAGACGAACAACGGCCAGGCACTCAGTGCAGGGTGAGCGTCACGGTCTGGCCCAGCGCCGACCCTGCCACCGTGTTCGCCACACGAGCCGGCAGCGCAACCAACACTACGCGGTCGCTATCGGCGGCCTGAGCCTTTTCTTTGGCCGATACCAGCACCACCACGGCGTCGGTGGCCACCACCTTCGGGGCCGCGTGCGAATTGTCCGGCGCACCGCTGGCCGGCGCCGCCAGCACGTCGACCACGTCGCCGACCCGCACCAGGTCGATCAGGGCGCCGTCCGCCAGATGCAGCGGCACGATGCGGGCATCCGGGCCCGCCTTCGACCCGATGGCGGCCTCCGCCAACCGGCTGCCCAGCAGCCGGACGTCGGTGAGCACCTCACCGCGGCGCGCCGGGCCGGCCAGCGTCGACCCCACCACCGTATCCAGGTCGGCTCGTGCCCCGTCGGGAACCGTTGCGGCCAAACGCTTTTCGAGCCGAACGTCGGCGGGAGTCAGCGCGGCGCCGGGCCGTAGGTCGTGGTCGGCGACCACCACCTGCGCATAGTCATCGGCGGGGTTGGACCGCAGCGTGGCGATTCCGGCCAGGACGACGAGCCCGCCCGCGGCGACGCGGCGCGCCAGCACGGTACGAGTCCAGTCCGGGCGCAGCCACAGCGTCAGCCGACTCAAAGGGCTTGGGTTCAGCGATGATTCGCCCACGCCGCAACGGTAGGCGCAACCCGGTGGACAGGCCGCCCGCCGGCATCGCCGGTGTGGATAACCGTCAGTTGGTCGCGGCGGCGGCGGAAGTCGCCGAGCTGCTCGACTTGTCGCTCGAGCTGGACTTCTCACTGGAGCTGGAGCCGGACTTTTCGCTGGAGCTCGAGGCGCTCGATCCGGAATCACTCGACGAGGAGCCGTTGGTCGAACTCGGCGACTTCTTGCCGGACTCGCGGCTGTCGGTGCGGTAGAAGCCGCTGCCCTTGAACACCACGCCGACGGAGTTGAAGCGCTTGCGCAGCCGCCCGGAGCAGCGTTTGCAGGTGGTCAGCGCGTCGTCGGTGAAGGCCTGCACGATGTCGAAGCGATCGTCGCACTCGGTGCACTGATAGCTGTAAGTCGGCACGAAAACCTCCGGATGATTGCAAACCTGGTTAGCACTCTAGCGTCTCAAGTGCTAGAACCGCCACGTGACATGTCTCATTCCCGACATGTCAGCGCCCGACGAGCTCGACCAATCCCTGCCGGGGCGTGAGCGCATGGGTCATGGGGACGTCGTGCGGATCGGCCGGTAGCTCGTCGAGCAGTTCGGCGTCGCGGACGACCGCGATCAGCCGCGCCTGCGGGTCGCGCCCGCCCAGCGAGCGGTCGTAGAAACCCCGCCCCCGCCCCAGCCGCACCCCGCGGCGGTCCACCGCCAGCGCCGGGACCAGCACCACCGCGGCTTCGGCTAGGGCCGACGGCGGCAGCCACGGTTGCGGCGGTTCCAGCAATCCCCAGCGCCCGGTGGTCAGCGTGCCGGGCCGGTATTCGCCCCAGGACAACGGCATGGGCGTGTCGTCCGCGGTGGTGCGCGCGACCGGCAGCAGCACCCGCCCGGAGCGCCGCAGCAACGCGTCCAGCATCGCGGCCGAGCCCGGCTCGGTGCCCACCGGAACGTAGGCGCACACGGTGCTGCCGCTGGTCACGATGCTTTCGGAGGCTTCCAGCCGCTCGCACAGGTGCCGGGCCTCGGCGGCGCGAACGTCGTCGGCAACCCGGCGCCGGGCGGCAAGCAGCTGGTCACGCAGCGCGGCTTTGCTGGCGGTCGCCATGGCTCAACGATGACAGCCAGGTGTTTCCCCGCGCCACATCGACTCGGCATAGTGGATGCGGGTTATCGTGTGAACAATGTCAAGCCCAAACGTGGTGGTGCCACGCACTGCGGTCGTGCCCGCCGCCGGTCTCGGGACGCGCTTCTTGCCGGCGACCAAAACGGTCCCCAAGGAGCTGTTGCCGGTCGTCGATACGCCGGGCATCGAGCTGGTTGCCGCCGAGGCGGCCGAGGCCGGTGCCGAGCGCCTGGTGATCATCACCTCGGAGGGCAAGGACGGCGTCGTCGCGCACTTCGTCGAGGACCTGGTGCTGGAGAGCACACTGGAGGAGCGCGGCAAGACCGCGATGCTGGACAAGGTCCGGCGCGCCCCGCAGCTGATCAAGGTCGAGTCCGTGGTGCAGAGCGAGCCGCTGGGCCTGGGGCACGCGATCGGCTGCGTCGAGTCGCGGCTGGCCGACGACGAGGACGCCGTGGCGGTGCTGCTGCCCGACGACCTGGTGCTGCCCACCGGTGTGCTCGGGACGATGTCGAAGGTGCGGGCGCACTACGGCGGCACGGTGTTGTGTGCCATCGAGGTAACGCCCGAAGAGGTCAGCGCCTACGGGGTTTTCGACGTGGAGCCGATCCCCGACGACGACAACCCGGACGTGCTCAGGGTCAACGGCATGGTCGAGAAGCCGAGGGCGCAGGACGCCCCGTCGCTGTTCGCCGCGGCCGGTCGCTACGTGCTCGACCGGGCCATCTTCGATGCGTTGCGCCGCATCGAGCGTGGGGCGGGCGGCGAGGTACAGCTCACCGACGGCATCGCGTTGCTGATAGCGGAGGGCCATCCGGTGCACGTGGTCGTGCATCGCGGATCTCGACACGACTTGGGAAATCCTGGCGGCTACCTCAAGGCTGCGGTTGACTTTGCATTGGATCGTGACGACTACGGCCCGGATTTGCGGCAGTGGTTGGTGGCGCGATTGGGCCTGGCCGAGCAGTAGCCCGGCGGTGACCCGGCTGGCGGACGACGGCGGGCCGGGAACGCGTAGCGGTCCCGGGCGGGGATGACCCGCCTGCGCAGTGAGCGGGTCGCCTACGGCGGCGCCCGCCGGGTTTGAGGGCAGAGAGGCGCGCTGTGCGTTCGGTGGAAGAGCAGCAGGCCCGGATCACCGCGGCCGCGGTGGCCCCGCGACCGATACGTGTGGCGATCGCCGAGGCACAGGGACTGATGTGCGCCGAGGAAGTGGTGACCGAGCGCCCGATGCCCGGCTTCGATCAGGCCGCGATCGACGGCTATGCGGTGCGCAGCGTGGACGTCCTCGGCGTGGGCGAGGTGGGCAGCGACAGCCTTCCCGAGCCGTTCGATGACTCCGGCGAGAACGACCGCCGCGAGGGCCTGGTGCTGCCGGTGATGGGCACCGTCGAGGCCGGCTCGCGCACCCCCAGCCGGCTGCAGCCGCGCCAGGCCGTGCGCGTGCAAACCGGGGCCCCGCTGCCCACGTTGGCCGACGCGGTGCTGCCGTTGCGGTGGACCGACGGCGGGACGCAGCGGGTGCGGATCCTGCGGGGCGCCCCGTCGGGCGCCTACGTGCGCCGCGCCGGCGACGACGTCCAGCCCGGCGACGTCGCGGTGCGCTCCGGGACGGTGATCGGTGCGGCGCAGGTCGGGCTGCTGGCCGCGGTCGGCCGCGAACGGGTGCTGGTCCACCCGCGCCCGCGGGTGACGATCATGGCGCTGGGTGGCGAGCTGGTCGACATCTCGCGCACCCCGGGCAACGGGCAGGTCTATGACGTCAACTCCTATGCGCTGGCGGCTGCGGCCCGCGACGCCGGTGCGGAGGTCAACCGCGTCGGCATCGTCGGCGGCGGCCCCCGCGAGCTCCGCGAGATCGTCGAGGGCCAGATCAATCGCGCCGAGGTGATCGTGATCGCCGGCGCGGTCGGGGGCGCCGCGGCCGAGGCGGTGCGGCGGGTGCTGTCCGAGCTCGGCGAGATCGAGGTCGTGCGGGTGGCCATGCATCCGGGCTCCATCCAGGGTTTCGGGCAGCTGGGCCGGGAGGGCGTCCCGACGTTCCTGTTGCCGGCCAACCCGGTGAGCGCGCTGGTGGTGTTCGAGGTGATGGTCCGTCCGCTGATCCGGCTGTCGCTGGGCAAGCGTCAGCCGATGCGCCGGATCGTGCAGGCGCGCACGCTGTCGCCCATTACGTCGGTGGCCGGGCGCAAGGGTTTCTTGCGCGGGCAGCTGATGCGCGACCAGGAGAGCGGGGAGTATCTGGTGCAGGCGCTCGGCGGCGCGCCCGGCGCCTCGTCGCACCTGCTGGCCACCCTCGCCGAAGCGAACTGTCTGGTGGTGGTGCCCAGCGGCGCCGAGCAGATTCGTACCGGCGAGATCGTCGACGTCGCCTTCCTGGCCCAGCGCGGCTGAGCGAAACGACTGCACGCACGGTGAACCTGTTGCGCTCCAATTCCCGCCATCCAGGATGGCCCATGAGCGTTGGGCCGCTTCGGGTTCCGGCCGGCGTCGTCCGGTTGCGGGCGGTGCGGCTGCGCGACGGCGCGCAGTGGAGCCGCATCCGGCTGACCGATCGTGCGCACCTGGAACCGTGGGAGCCCAGCTCCGAGGGCGACTGGACGGCCCGGCACGCGGTGGCCGCCTGGCCGGCGCTGTGTTCCGGGCTGCGCGCCGAGGCGCGGCAGGGCCGCATGCTGCCCTACGTCATCGAACTCGACGGCCGGTTCTGCGGCCAGCTGACCATCGGCAACGTCACCCACGGCGCGTTGCGGTCGGCGTGGATCGGCTACTGGGTGCCGCGGTCGGCCACCGGAGGCGGCGTGGCCACCGCGGCGCTGGCGCTGGGCCTCGACCACTGCTTCGGCCCGGTCATGCTGCATCGGGTGGAGGCCACCGTGCGTCCGGAAAACGCCGCCAGCCGGGCCGTGCTGGCAAAAGTGGGATTCCGCCAGGAGGGCCTGTTGCAGCGCTATCTGGAGGTCGACAAGGCGTGGCGTGATCACCTGCTGATGGCCATCACCGTCGAAGAGGTCAGCGGATCGGTGGCCTCGACGCTGGTCCGCGCCGGAAACGCCAGCTGGGTGTGACCGGCTCTCGCTAGGTCATCCGGCTTTCGTCGTCCGCTTTCGCGGCGGCTCGCCGGGAGTCCGAATCGTTGCCATTCTGGGACTAGCGCGACACGAGTGACTCATGGTGCTTGTGAGAGGCAAATTACAGGTGTGTAATTGTCCTGGTCGTACGACCGGGCCGCGTTGGCCACCAGTGGCTTCGCGGGGGATGGACACCGAAGAGAGCAGGTCATCATGCCAAGCATCCCGCAGTCATTGTTGTGGATATCGCTCGTGGTGCTATGGCTGTTTGTCTTGGTGCCGATGCTCGTCAGCAAACGCGACGCGGTGCGGCGCACCAGCGACGTGGCCCTGGCGACCCGGGTGCTCAACGGCGGGGGCAACTCCCGGCTGGTCAAGCGCAGCGGCCCGGCCGCCGGTCACCGCAGCGATCCGAACTGGACGCCGCCGCAAGACTCGACCGACCTCGACGACGAACACGACCTCGCCGACGATGACGACCACGAATCCGACGACGACCCCGAGACCGACGAGCTGAGCCGCCGGCGCCCGGTGGTGATGAGAATGGCCGTCGCCGAGGCAGGCGAGCCCTCCGAGCCCGACTACCTCGACGTCGACGTCGTCGAGGATTCCCACGTCCTTCCGGTAGGGGCCAGCGAGTCTGCCGGCGAGGCGGAGATCGCCGACACCGAGCCCGTCGAAGACGGCGAGGTCGACACCGAGGCCGTCGCCAAAACCGACGATGCCGACGAGGACGGCGACGAGGACGGCTACGAGTACGTCGAGGACTCGTCCGGCCTGGAGCCCGCCGCCGAGAGCGACGAGCCCGACGACTCCGACGCGCCGGCACCGCTGCCGCGCAACGCCTCGCGGCGGCGCCGGTTCGACAACAAGACCGCCGCCGCCGTCAGCGCCCGCAAGTACGCCTTCCGCAAGAAGGTCCTGATGGTGATGGCGGTCGTCCTGGTCGGCTCGGCCACCGCGGCCTTCAAGATCTCGCCGAGCGCCTGGTGGTTGTGCGGCACCGCCACCGCGATCACCCTGCTGTACCTCGGGTACCTGCGGCGCCAGACGCGCATCGAGGAGAAGGTGCGCCACCGGAGGATGAAGCGGATGGCGCGGGCGCGGCTCGGCGTGGAGAACGCTTACGACCGCGGCTACGACGTCGTCCCGTCGCGGCTGCGGCGCCCGGGCGCGGTGGTTCTGGAGATCGACGACGAGGACCCCGTGTTCGAGCACCTGGACTACGCGATGGCCATGCGGACCTTCGGTTGGCCCAGGGACTTGCCGCGCGCCGTCGGCGAGTAGTGCTGGCAGTTCGGTAGTTGGTGCCGCGACTGGTAGCCTGCTTAGCGATCAGGGGCTATGGCGCAGTTGGTAGCGCGACTCGTTCGCATCGAGTAGGTCAGGGGTTCGATTCCCCTTAGCTCCACACAGTTTGACCAGGTCAGGCGATTGGCACCAGGATCAGGGATGCAGGTTCCACTGGCCGCAATCCTCGGCAAGGACGTCGTTGACATCCACCTCGAGTCCGCCGACGACAGGGCCGGGATTCGACGCCGTGCTCACCACGCGTTGGTAGAGAACCGCGGTGGGCTCGATGCGCCCGTGGGACCAGGACCGCGTTTGCCACGCCCACCGGTGGCCGGGGGTCCGTGAATTTCCGATGACGCCGTCGTCGGCGGCCCATTTGCAGACATCGCTACCGCCATAGACTCCGGTGCGCTGTACTCCCAGCACCGAATTGATTCCGCGAAACCATTTGAGCGCCAAATTGTTCCAGGTGTCGTGGTTTATGTCCTCGTCGACGCTGAAGAAAATCGGGGCGCTCTGACCGCCGCCCGCCGCGGAATGCAGCGCCCAGGCGGTGCGCGCATCGGCGACGCCGCCCTCGAACCCGCGCCTGAAGTCCGATGGCGCTGTCCCGCCTGGCTTGCCGTACTGGTAATTGCTGACGATCATCAGCCCGGCAGCTTTCAGCTGCTCGGCATAAGGCCGGGTGATCGGCTTGGCACCCATGGACGAGCCGGGACGCGACAGCGACACGTAGTTGATGACACCGGAGTAACCGGCAGCTCGAATCTGCTCTGCTGGAACTTGACGCATGGCGAAGTCGATCAATCTGGGAGTGGCGGCGGCCGTCGCAGGAATGGTGACATTTGCCGATGCCGCATATAACCCTGGCAGCACAGACATGGCGATGGCGTAACGGAATACGTCGCGCCGGGGCATAGTGCGTGTTCGCGGGAGGTGCACATTTCCCGACAATTCCTGCATCGCGTGATGTTAAATTTGCGGACTTTCTGAACAAAAGCGACGTGAAGTATTCGATATCAAATCGGTCTTTACGGTTCACCTGTCCGAGTCAACGGCCGTCAGGTGTCGAATGCGATGGGCAGGCTTGCCGGCCCGCTCAGGCCCACCACCGGCTTCCAGGGTGATGGCCCGTCCTTCCGCGGGTTCGCGATCCGGCGGGTCACGGTGATCAGCGCCTCGGCGATCTCGCGCCGCGCCAGGTTCGCACCGAGGCAATAATGCACGCCCGCGCCGAAATTGAGCACAGGCGGCAGCCCCGCGCGGGTGATGTCGAATCGGTTGGGATCCTGGTAGATCGCTGGATCGCGGTTGGCCGCAGCGGTATTCGCGAAGACAAGCGTTCCCTGGGGGAAGTAAACCCCGGCGAGTTCGACGTCCTCGGCCACGACGCGCAACAACGTGGTGGCGATCGGGGAGTGCCGCATCGTCTCTTCGACGGCGGTCATCGCCAACTCGGGTGTGTCGCGCAAGAGCTGCCACTGGTCCGGATGCTCGCAGAGCACCCCGATGGACGCGGCGACCTGATTGCGCGTGGTGTCGGTGCCCGCGAGCAGCAGCGCGGCAGCGAGCATGCGCAGCTCCGCGGCGTCGAGCCGGTCTCCGTCGTGTTCGGCGCGAATGAGGTCGGAGAGCAGGTCGTCGGTGAGGGTGTGGCGGCGCCGGACGATCATGTCGTCGACGTAGTCGTCGAGTTCACCCCACGCGCGCATGACGCCAGGCACGTCATCGGCGGTGAAGGTGAAGTTGAAGGCCTTGAAGATGTCATCGGCCCACAGTGAAAAGCGTTGCCAGTCCTCGCGGGGCGCGCCGAGCAGCGCGCAGATGATGGGCACGGGGTAGGGGCGTGCGATGTCGGTGACGACGTCGCAGTGGCCGCGGCGGCTGATCGGCTCGACGAGGTCGTTGATGACCTGACTGATCGTGGTGTGCAGGCGTTCGACCGAACGGGGGGTGAACGCCTTCGAGACGACGCCGCGGACGCGCTGGTGTTTGGCCCCCTCCATGCCCAACAACGAGTTGACGACCTTGTCCCACAGCGGGCCCGAGGTGATGCCCTGGACGGCGAGGATATACCCGGGCGGGATCTGAAACCGATTGTCCCGCAGCAGGTTTCGGACGAGCTCGTACGAGAGCACTTCGGGTCCATAGGGGCCGAGGGCAATCGGTGCTTGTCGCTGCGCCGCCAACAGTTGCGGATAGACCTGTTCGGGCGTGGCGGTGGCGACGTCGTACTCGATGGTCGGCAGGTCCGCATCGAACACATTCGGGCTGGAGATCCTGACGGGCATTCGTCACCTCCGTATCGGCTCCCAGGGCGTTAACCGGCAGTTGACTGTCACTTCGTCTGTTCAGGTTAGCCGGAGGAACCGCGCCGCCCGACGCGAACCGCGATTCACGGGCCGGTAATCAGCGCTCAACGGCGGCATGCGCGCGCACCGACGGCGCGATCCAGTCCGTCAAAAAGCGTCGTAGCTCCGGTCCGGTGCGCGTCGGCCGGCCGGGATCCACGATCAATGACTGCAGCATCCGCAGCATGACCTCGACCAGTTCGTCGAGTCTGCGGTCGGCGAATCCCGCTGCGGCCCAATCGACATCGAATCGCCGCAGGATCGTCCGGCCGAAAGAAATGGCCTGGTCCGAGGTCACTCCCGCCGTGAACGCGCTGGCCTTGCCGGGTTGGAATACCAGACTCAAATACTTGTCATGCGCGAGTTGCTCAAACGTGTAGGCGATGCCCTCGACCACCGCTTCGGTGGGATCGGTGATCGAACCCAGATGCGCCGCAAGGCGATCCAGGAATCCGTCGACGGAGGCTAGGGCCGTGGCGCCCATCAGTGCCTCATGGGTGGGGAAGTACCGGTAGATCGTCTGCCGCGTCACGCCGAGCGTCGAGGCGACCTCGGAAACGCTCACGGTCCCGCGCGCGTCGATGGCCGCGCGCGTCGCCGTCAGGATGCGCGCGACGGCCTCGTCGTCGTCCGCCGGGATGTCACCCGACCAGCCATGCCGGCGCATTGCGTGATCGTCGCACACGCCGGCCCCGCGCCTTGACAATACAAACGATAGTGGTTGTATGGTCCGAAGTGTTGGACCGAAGGAGGCCAGGGTGACGACGATCGACCGACCGGTGCCCGGCACCGACGCGACGCTGACGCGGCGCGGCCTGCGTCATGCCCTGGACAAGACGACCGACCTGGCCGAGCGCGAACTGCGGGTGCCGCTGCACTACTACCGCGATCCCAAGATCACCGAGATCGAAGAATCGCAGATTCTGCGCCGGGTGCCGCTGGCCATCGTCCCGTCGGCGCAGGTGCCGAACAAAAACGACTACGTGGTGCGCTCGGTGCTGGGGGATTCGCTGCTGGTCACCCGCGATCGCACCGGCGCCAGCCACGTGTTGCTCAACTACTGCCGGCACCGCGGCGCGATGCCGGCCTGCGGCTCGGGCAACGCCTCGCGGTTCGTCTGCCCGTATCACGCCTGGACCTACCGCAACACCGGCGAATTATTCACCGTCCCGGGTAAGGCCGGCTTCGACTCGATGGACACCAAGGATTACGGCCTGGTGGAGCTGCCCTCCGAGGAGCGGTACGGCTTCATCTGGGCGGTGCTGACCGCCGACGCGACCATCGACCTCGACGCGCACCTGGGCGAGTTCGGTGCCGAACTGGAGCTGTGGAACTACGCGGCCTACGGCTATCACACCCAGCGCGAATTCACCTCCGACGTGTCCTGGAAGGGCGCCCTGGAGGCGTTCGCCGAGGGCTACCACTTCCCGTACGTGCACGGCGAGAGCCTCATCGGGCAGAACACCCTGGCCAACACGATGGTCTACGACGAGTTCGGCAAGCATCACCGGATCGGCTTCCCGTTCACCTGGATCACCAACGCCGACACCGATTCCACGGCGTCGCTGGACCCGGTGGCGAACATGGGAGTGATCTATTGGGTGTATCCGAACCTCATCCTGGCCAACAGCCCGGTGGGCGTGGAGATCATCGACATGTTGCCCGCCGGTGAGCCGACCCGCTGCACGGTCCGCCACAGTTGGATGGGCCGCATCCCGGCCACCAACGACGAGATGAGGGCCGCGTACGACGCGGTCTTCGAGGGCGTCCATGCGGCCGTGCGCGACGAGGACTTCGCGATGCTGCCGCAATGCGGCGAGGGCGTCCGGCACGGCCAGCACGACCACATGATCATCGGGCGCAACGAAATCGCCGTACAACACATGATCAGGGTGTTCGCCCAGGAACTGGGCGTGGCGCTGAGCTGACATATTCGGGCTTTCGGCGTAGTCGCAGGCCGGGGCGGGTACTGATCCTCTGACCCCACGATGGAGAGGATCTGATGGCGCATCGCGACCGCGATTCCACCGACGAGTTGTTGCAAGAGCTGTTGTTGACCTACGGGCCGTGCGGGCAGGAGGACGCCGTTCGCGAAGTCATCGCCCGTGAACTGCAACCGGTGGTCGACGACATGTGGACCGACGACGCCGGCAACCTGATCGGATACGTCGCCGCCGATCCGTCCGCCGCCGACAGTGGGGCACCCAACCACCGCCACCGCACCGAGGCCATCCCCGGCACCGCGACACGCGTCATGGCGCACATGGACGAACTGTCCATGATCGTCAAGCGCGTAGAACCCGACGGCACACTGCATTTGACGCAGCTGGGCACCATGTACCCGGGAAACTTCGGACTGGGCCCGGTCTCCGTCCTCGGCGACAACGAAACCCTCACGGCCGTACTGACTCTCGGCTCCGAGCACACCACCCAGGAAAGCTCGCGGATCTGGGAGACCAAGCCCGACCAGGGCGACCGCGCGCTGGACTGGGATCACGTCTACGTTTTCACCGGCCGCACCGCCGACGAGCTGACTGCCGCTGGGGTGCACCCAGGCACCCGAGTCTGCATGGACCGCAGCAAGAGATCGATGGTCGAGATCGGCGACTACGTCGGCGCCTATTTCCTCGACGACCGCGCCGCGGTGACCGCGCTGCTGAAGGCCGCGCGGCTGCTGCGCGAGCGCCAACAACGGCCCGCCGACGACGTCTACCTGGTGTTCACCACCAACGAAGAGATCGGCGGGGTGGGCGGCACCTACGCCAGCGCCACCCTGCCCGGCGACCTCACCCTCGCGCTGGAGGTCGGCCCCACCGAACGCGAATACACCACCAGCGTGACGGGCGGCCCGATCATCGGCTACAGCGATGCGCTGTGCGTGTACGACAAGAGCGTCGCCGACCGGCTTCTGAAAATCGCCACCGACCGCGAACTGTCACCGCAGGCCGCCGCGCTGGGCGCCTTCGAATCCGACGCCTCGCACTCGAAGGCCAGCGGGCTGACCGCGCGCGCCGGCCTGCTGTGCCTGCCCACGCTGAGCACCCACGGCTATGAAGTCATCGCCCGCCGCGCGATCGACGACATCGCTGCGATCGTCGTCGATTTCGTGCTGGAGCCCAGTCGGAAGAAGTCCTGAAAACCCGCCGATCGCGCTGGTCAGCCTGTTAGGCTGGCGACGCTTCACTGTCCCCGGATGATGGGATTAGCACGTGGCGGGCGTGGCCTCTCGGAAATCGCTATCCGGTTGGTTGAGTGAACCAATCGAAGGCCAATCCCCGTGACGCGTCCCCGAATTCGCGCACGAGCGCCGCTGCGGATCTCGTTCGCCGGGGGCGGCACCGACGTGCCGCCGTTCCCGACGACCGAAGGCGGCTGCGTCCTTTCGGCGACCATCGACCGCTACGCCCAGGGATCGCTGGTGCCCCGCACCGACCGTCGGGTCAGCATCGAATCGGTGGACTTCAAGACCACCCACGAGATGACGCTCGACAGCGAAATCCTCTACGACGGCAGCCTCGATCTGATCAAGGCCGCGGTGCGCAGGTTCGGCCGCGACGGCACGGACGGCTACGACCTGGTGCTGCGTTCCAGCGCACCGCCCGGCTCCGGGCTGGGTTCGTCGTCGACGATGATGGTCGCCCTGACCGGCCTGCTGGCCGAGCATTACCGGGTCCCGATGGGCGAATACGAGACCGCCCAACTGGCGTGTGCCATCGAGCGTGAAGACCTGGGCATCGCGGGCGGCATGCAGGACATGTACGCCGCGACGTTCGGCGGATTCAACTTCATCGAGTTCACCGACCGCGTGATCGTCAATCCCCTGCGGATCCGGGACGAGACCGCCTTCGAGCTCGAACTGAGCCTGCTGCTGTGCTACACCGGCATCACCCGTGACTCCGCGCGGGTGATCGAGGACCAAACCCGGCGCGCCACAACGGGTTCGGATGACACCCTGGCCGGCCTTCGGGCCCAGAAGGACCTGGCGGTGGCGATGAAGGCGGCGCTGCTGACCGGAAAGCTCAACGATTTCGGTGCTCTGCTCGGCGAAGCCTGGACCCACAAGAAACGGATGTCGCCCTACATCACCAACGAGCGCATCGACGACCTCTACGATCTCGCGCTCAAGAACAGCGCGCTGGGCGGCAAGCTCACCGGCGCCGGCGGCGGGGGATACATTTTGCTGTTCTGCGACTTCGCCAAGAAACACCGTCTCATCGAGGCCCTCGAGGGTGCCGGGGCCACCGTCACCGAATTCGCCTTTGAGAGCAAGGGATTGACAACATGGTCGGCATGACCGGGCCGGACGTCGTGTCACCGAGCGTCGAGCTGGTCCAGCGGCGGCTGGCCGAGACCATCGCGGTCAAGCAACAAATGCAGCAGGGCGACTTCGCCGCACGGACCGTCGAAGTGGCGCAGGTGATCATCGCCTCGCTGCGCGCCGGCGGCAAGGTGATCTTCTTCGGCAACGGCGGCTCTGCGCAAGATGCCGGACATCTGGCGGCGGAACTCATGGGCCGCTTCGCTTTTGACCGCCCCGGACTCGCGGCGATCAGCCTTCCCGACGCCACCGCGGCCATGACGGCGATCGGCAACGACTACTCCTATGACGAGGTGTTCGCCCGCCAGGTCCTCGCCGCCGGGCGCCCCGGCGACGTGGTGGTCG
>NZ_LZKY01000136.1:0-16812 GCF_001673055.1 Mycobacterium sp. 1245801.1 | reverse complement strand
TGAACGAGTGCGGTCATGAATGATCCTCGCGGGGGCTAGATTTCGACCAGGCCGATGTCGACGAACACCGTGCCGCTCAGGCCGTCCGGTGCGGCGAGGAAAACCTCGAGCACGGTGTCGGCGAGCAGGTCTTCGACGACCCGCAGCGGCACGGTGTTCGTCGACATCGGCCTGGTCGAAATCTAGCCCCCGCGAGGATCATTCATGACCGCACTCGTTCAATGCGAAACCAACGGCCACCGTCCGCCGACCCGGGCCGCCCTGGTGGTGGTCGGTAACGGCATGGCGGGAGCGCGGGCGCTCGAGGAGATCATCGCGCGCGGCGGCAGTGAGCGGTTTTCCATCACCGTGTTCGGCGACGAACCGTACGGTAACTACAACCGGATCTTGCTCTCCAACGTGCTGGCCGGCTCCGACGATGCGCGTGAAATCTACCTCAATCCGCTGGACTGGTACGGCGACAATGACATTGACCTGCGAGCGGGAGTGCGGGTGGTGCGCGTTGACCCCTTTGCGCACCTGGTGCACGCCGACGACGGCAGCACCGTGCGCTACGACAAGCTGATCCTGGCCACCGGCAGCAGATCGTTCTTCCCGCCGGTGGCCGGCATCTGGTCGGACGACAAGACTCTCGCCCCCGGCGTCTTCGGCTTTCGCACACTCGACGACTGCGCAGGCATGATCGGCTTCGCCGACGGGCGAAGCCGGGCGGCCGTGATCGGTGGTGGTCTCCTGGGTCTGGAGGCCGCCCGAGGCCTGCAGAACCGGGGACTGCAGGTGGGCGTCGTACAGGGCGGTCCGACGTTGATGAACGCCCAACTCGACGATCAAGGGAGCGGCATCCTGCGGCGGCTGGTCGAGGCGCTGGGAATCGAGGTGTACACGGGCAAGAGAACCACCAGGATGCTCACTCGAGACGGGTCACCGTCGGCGATCGAGTTCGACGACGGCAGCCGGCTGCCGTGCGACATGGTGGTGATGGCGGCAGGCATCCGGCCGAATGTCGGGTTGGCGGTGCGCGCCGGTTTGACCGTCGAACGCGCCATCGTCGTCGACGATCACATGCGCTCGGTTGATGACGGCGACATCTACGTGGTCGGCGAATGCGCACAGCACCGCGGCCAGGTCTACGGCCTGGTGGCGCCGCTGTGGGAGCAGGCCACCGTGCTTGCCGATCATTTGACGGGCGTCAATCCCCGTGCGGCATACCATGGTTCGCGCACGGCAACCAAGCTCAAGGTTGCCGGTGTGGACGTGGCGGCAATGGGCATCAAGAGCCCCGAACGCGACGACGACGAATTCGTGCAGTACTCCGAGCCGCGGCGGGGTGTGTACAAGACCGTCGTGGTGCGCGACGACAAATTGGTCGGGGCGACGCTGGTCGGCGATGTCAGCAAGGTGGCGTTTCTGATGCAGGCCTTCGACCGCGGCCTCCCGCTACCGCCCGAGCGCGTCTCGCTGATGTTCGACATCGGCGGTGCTCCGGACCCAGCCACCGGGGCGGCCGAATTGTCCGACGACGCGCAAGTATGCAACTGCAACGGGGTCGACAAGTCCGCGATCGTGCGGTGCGTGAGAGACGGGCAGACGTCACTCGAGGGGGTGATGTCGGCGACCCGCGCCGGCAAAGGATGCGGATCCTGCAAGGGCCTGGTCGCGCAGCTCGTCGAGTGGGCGGCCTCGGAAGCCGGGGCCGCGATTTCGCACGACGCCGCGGCCAATTGGTACGTGCCGGGGATCCCTTACGAGAAGCCGGAGCTGATGCGCAGGATCCGCGAGCTCGAACTGCACTCGGTGTCATCTGTTTTCGCCGCGCTGGCGCCGGAGGGCCGCGAGGACGCCGGATCCAAAATGGCGTTGTCCTCGCTGCTGCACATGATGTGGGGCGACGAATTCGTCGACGAGCGCGACGGCCGGTTCATCAACGACCGGGTGCACGGCAATATTCAGCGGGACGGAACGTTCTCCGTGGTGCCCCAACTCAAGGGCGGGGTGACCAGCGCCGAGCAACTGCGCAAGATCGCGGACGTCGCCGACAAGTACCGCATCCCGATGATCAAGCTCACGGGCGGCCAGCGCATCGATCTGCTGGGCGTGCGCAAGGAAGACCTCCCGCTGGTGTGGGCGGACCTCGGCATGCCGTCCGGGTATGCATACGGCAAAAGCTTCCGCACCGTCAAAACCTGTGTGGGAAGCGACTTTTGCCGCTACGGCCTGGGTGATTCGACGGCGCTGGGCATTGCGATCGAGGAGCGCTTCCAAGGCATACCCAGCCCCGGCAAGATGAAGCTCGCGGTGACCGGGTGCCCCCGCAACTGCGCCGAAGCGCTGTGTAAGGACGTCGGCGTGGTCGCAATCGAAGGCGGGCAGTGGCAGATCTACGTCGGCGGCGCCGCCGGCGCACACGTGCGCAAGGGCGACCTGTTGACCACCGTCGGCACCCCGGCCGAGGTGATTGCGCTGACCGGGCGGTTCCTGCAGTACTACCGCGAAAACGCCAACTGGTTGGAGCGCAGCTACGACTTCGTCCCGCGGGTGGGCATCGACCGGATTCGCAACATCGTGGTCTTCGACAGCGACGGCATCGCCGCCGACCTGGATGCCCGCATGCAGAAGTCGGTCGACTCGTACCGAGATCCGTGGACCGATGGCCGAGAAGCCGCGAATGCCAGCCAATTTCGCTCGTCGTTGCCGCTGATCCCGCTGCCCCGGGTGCCGGTGCGATGAGTGATGTCAACCTGGGACCGGTGGATCAGATCCCGGTCGGAGAGGGCCGAACCTTTGTCGTCGACGGCCGGCAGATCGCGGTGTTCCGGTGCCGGGACGGCTCGCTGCGTGCGCTTGACGCCGTGTGCCCGCATCGCGGCGGTCCGCTGGCAGACGGGCTCATGGACGCCGACGTCGTCATTTGCCCGCTGCACGGCTTCACCTACGACCTGGCATCGGGATGCGAGGTCGCCAACGGCGGAGCGCCGGTCACCGCCTATCCCGTTCACGCCGACGACGGGTCGGTTCACCTGCGGGTCGGTGGGAAAGTCCACGCCTGATCACTGAACCATTTCGGTTCCGGCCCCGTGCACCAGTGCGGTGGATTAACCGAGCCACGATCGGGGTATCGGAGCAGTGCTGGCGCACGGGCTTGCCGTCAGCTTGTTGGGGTTTGCCGGCGCGTCGCCGCAACGTCCCGCAGGGACGGGAGCGTCGGCGCGCCGCCCGATCGGCCAGGACGCGAGGACGTGAAATGCTTGGGCAACTTTACGATCGGGCACTTGGCGGGGAGCGATGTTGGATCCGTCATGACGACGGCGAACTGCGGCCACTGCCGGCGCACCGATGGTTGGGTGCCCGATGTCCCGGTGATGGATCTGGTGACGCCTTCGACGAAATCTTCGACGAAGCCGTCACGCAGATGTGCACCGGGCCGACAATCGAGCTGGGTTGCGGTCCGGGCCGGTTGGTGGCGAGGCTGATTCAGCGGGGCATCCCCGCACTGGGCATCGACCGGTCCGCGACCGCCATCCAGCTGGCGGGTCGCGGTGGTGCACCGGCACTGCTGGGCGACGTGTTCGAGCCGCTGCCGGGAACGGGCCTGTGGCAGACGGTTTTATTGGTCGACGGCAACGTCGGGCTCGGCGGGGATCCGCGACGAATCCTCGGGCGGGCCTTCGAGCTGCTGGCCCGCGGCGGGCGTTGCGTGGCCGAGTTCGAGGCCGAGGCCATCGGGATCTGTTCGCGCTGGGTGCGTCTGGAGTCGGCGGGGGAGGTCGGCCCCTGGTTTCGCTGGGCGTCCGTGGGGGTGGACAGCGCCGCCGCGCTGGCCACGCAGGTGGGGCTGACGCTGACCGGCGTCAGCCTTGTCGGTGGCCGGGTCATCGCCGACCTGGTGGCCGGGTAAGCGTGTCGTACACAGCAAAATTCGGCGAACGCAGCGAACAATTAAAAGCTGTTCAAACAGCGTAAATATCGTGGTCAGCGAGCACGCCCGGCAAAGCGGTTCCAGCACGGCGCCCCGTTCTGTGGAAACGTCAGTTTGCGAAACGCCGTGAGGGGTACAGTCCCGTTCATGACGGCGAATGGACCGGGCATTACCAATTGCGTGAAATGGTTGCTGCGGGCCCGCCCCGGTGACTATGCGCTGGCGTTGAGTGTGGCCGGGGCTTCGCTGCCCGTGGTCGGCAAGCATCTCGAGCCCCTCGGCGGGTTGACCGCCATGGGTGTCTGGGGCGCGCGGCATGCGCCGGAGGCGATCTCCGCGGCGACCAAAGACTGGTTCACCCCCGGCATCAACGACGTCCGGCGCCGTGACCGCGCCAGCACCCAGCAGGTCTCCCTCGCCGCCTTGCGCGGGGTCGTGGCGGCCGCGGATCTCGAGACGGACTGGCCCGTCGCCGAGAAGACACCGCCGATCTGGGATGGCCTGCGCCAGCGCCGCTACCTTTATCGCCGCGCCGTGCACTACGGGGACCACCCCGATCAGGTGCTCGACGTCTGGCGGCGCAAAGACCTGCCCGCACAACCCGCGCCGGTGCTGATCTTTTTGCCGGGCGGCGCCTGGGTGCACGGCAAGTGCATGGGCCAGGGGTCGGCGCTGATGTCCCGGCTCGCCGAGCAGGGCTGGGTGTGCCTGGCGGTCAACTACCGCGTCTCGCCGCACCACCGCTGGCCGCGCCACATCGTCGACGTCAAGACCGCCATCGCGTGGGCGCGCGCCAACGTCGACAAGTTCGGCGGCGACCGGGATTTCGTTGCGGTAGCGGGATGTTCGGCCGGTGGCCACCTGAGCGCGCTGGCCGGCCTGACGCCCGACGACCCGCAGTTCCAGGCGAAGCTGCCCGAGGGCGCGGACACCTCGGTGGACGCCGTCGTCGGGATCTACGGCCGCTACGACTGGGAGGACCGCTCGACGCCGGAGCGCGAGCGGTTCGTCGAATTCCTGGAGCGGGTCGTGGTGAAGAAGTCGATCGCCCGTCGCCCCGACATCTTCCGCGACGCGTCTCCGATCGCGCGCGTGCACCGAAACGCGCCGCCCTTCTTGGTCATTCACGGCAGCAAAGACACCGTGATCCCGGTCGAGCAGGCGCGCAGCTTCGTCGAGCGGCTGCGGGCGGTGTCGCATTCGATGGTCGGCTACCTGGAATTCCCCGGCGCCGGTCACGGCTATGACCTGCTCGACGGCGAGCGAGCCGGCGCCGCGGCGCACGTCACTTCGCTGTTCCTGAACCAGATTTACCGCACCAAGACACGCGTCGGGGCAAAAGAGGTTATCTGAACAGCCACCGCTGAGTATGGTCCCTCTATGGGCAAGGGGCAGGGGTGAAGAGGCTTAGCGGGTGGGACGCCGTACTGCTGTACAGCGAAGCGCCGAACGTGCACATGCACACCATCAAGGCCGCCGTCATCGAGCTGGACGCTGACCGCCGGTCACTGGACGTCGACACCTTTCGCGAAGTCATCGCCGGGCGGCTGAGCAAGCTCGACCCGTTCTGCTACCAGCTCGTCGAGGTGCCCTTCGGCTTCCACCACCCGATGTGGCGGGAGAACTGCGAACTCGACCTGAACTATCACATCCGCCCCTGGCGGGTGTCGCCGCCCGGGGGCCGCCGGGAACTGGACGAGGCCATCGGGCAAATCGCCAGCACCCAGCTCGATCGCAGCCGGCCGCTGTGGGAGATGTACTTCGTGGAGGGCTTGGCCAACAACCGGATTGCGGTCGTCGGCAAAATCCACCACGCCCTTGCCGACGGCGTCGCCTCGGCGAACCTGTTGGCCCGCGGCATGGATCTGCAGCCGGGCCCGGAAGGCATGCCGTACGTGTGCGACCCGGCCCCCACCTCGCGGCAGCTGATGGTGTCGGCCTTCGCCGATCACATGCGCCACGTCGGGCGGCTGCCGCACACCATCCGCTACACCGCCCAAGGTGTTGGGCGGGTGCGCCGCAGCACACGCAAGTTATCCCCGGAGCTGACCCGGCCCTTCGAGCCGCCGCCGACCTTCATGAACCACAAGATCACCCCGGAACGGCGGTTCGCCACCGCCACCCTGGCCCTGGCCGACGTCAAGGAGACCGGCAAGCGGCTCGGGGCGACGATCAACGACATGGTGCTGGCCATGGCGACCGGGGCGCTGCGCACCCTGCTGTTGCGGTACGACGGCAAGGCCGAACCGCTGTTGGCGTCGGTGCCGATGAGTTTCGACTTCTCGCCCGAACGGATCTCGGGCAATCGCTTCACCGGCGTGCTGGTGGGCCTGCCGACCGATTCCGACGATCCGCTGGAGCGGGTGCGGTGCAGCCACGAGAACGCCATCGCCGCCAAGGAAAGCAACCAGCTGATGGGCCCGGAGTTGGTCAGCAGGTGGGCGGCCTACATGCCGCCCCGGCCCACCCAGGCCTTCTTCCGCTGGGCGTCCGGTCGCGACGGACACAACAAGATCCTCAACCTGAACATCTCCAACGTCCCGGGACCGCGCGAGCGCGGCCGGGTGGGCGGGGCGCTGGTCACCGAGATCTATTCGGTGGGGCCGTTGACCGCCGGCAGCGGCCTGAACATCACCGTGTGGAGCTATGTCGACCAGCTCAACATCTCGGTGCTCTGCGACGGGTCCACGCTCGAGGACCCGCACGAGGTTTCCGACGCCATGGTCGCTGACTTCATCGAAATTCGCAGGGCCGCAGGGCTTTCCGAAAAGCTGACGGTCGTCGAGGCGGCGATGGCTCCGGCCTGACCGGGCCGGATCGGTAGCTGATCACCTTCGGCGGTAAGCGGGATCTCGGGGGACGTTAACGCCATTTCCGGCGACCGCTACCATCGGTCCGACAGGAGCTATCCGAATGCCACCCCATTCCCTGAAGGAGCTGTGCGGCCCGTGAGCACTGGGAACGACGACGCCAACGAACCCGAAGTTCTGGTCGAACAACGGGATCGAATCCTCATCATCACGATCAACCGGCCCAAGGCCAAGAACGCGGTCAACTCCGCGGTGGCCAATGGCCTGGCCGCCGCAGTCGACCGGCTCGACAACGAGACCGGCCTGTCGGTCGGCATCCTCACCGGCGCGGGCGGCTCGTTCTGCGCCGGCATGGACCTCAAGGCCTTCGCCCGCGGCGAACTGCCCATCGTCGAGGGTCGTGGCATGGGCTTCACCGAGCGTCCGCCGGTCAAGCCGCTGATCGCGGCGGTGGAGGGCTACGCGCTGGCCGGCGGCACCGAGCTGGCCCTGGCGACCGACCTGATCGTGGCCTCCAAGGACTCGGCGTTCGGCATCCCGGAGGTCAAGCGTGGGCTGGTCGCCGGCGGTGGCGGGCTGCTGCGGCTGCCGCAGCGCATCCCGTCGGCGATCGCCATGGAGCTGGCGCTGACCGGTGAGAACCTGAGCGCGGAGCGTGCGCATGCGCTGGGCATGGTCAATGTGCTGGCCGAACCGGGCGCGGCGCTGGACGCCGCGATCGCGCTGGCCGAAAAGATCGCGGCGAACGGGCCGCTCGCGGTGGCCGCCACCAAGCGGATCATCGTCGAGTCCCGCGGCTGGAGCCCCGAGGAGATGTTCGCCGAGCAGAACAAGCTGCTGGCCCCGGTGTTCTCCTCCAACGACGCCAAGGAGGGCGCCATCGCCTTCGCCGAGAAGCGCCCGCCGAAGTGGACCGGCACCTAACCCGCGAGCAGACGCAAAAAGCCCCCGCACGCTCGGCGTGTCGGGGGCTTTTGCGTCTGCTCGCGGTACTAAGCCGTCAGATAGCGCTGCACCGTCGGCCCCAGCCAGGCGACCAGGTCCTCGACGGGGGTCGACGCGAGTGGCTCGATCTTCAGCTGGTAGCGCGCGAACGCCAGGCCGGCCAGGTGGCTGGCCACCAGCTCGACACGTAGCTCGGCATCGGCCACCCCGAATTCCGCCGCGACCCGCTTGGCGATCGGGCCGGCAAGGCTGCCGTGCAACACCTTTCGCGCCTCGGGGTGGATCGCCGCCGAACGCCACAGCGTCAGGAACGGCTCGAAGACGGCGCCTTCCTCCCAGTGCTCGAGGAAGCGCCGAACCAGCCTTTCGCCGATCCGATCGGTCCCGTCGTCGAGCAGCGTGGCCAGCTGATGCAACGGGTGCTCGGGACCGGTCAGCGTGGACGCGGTGAACAGGCCTTCCTTGTTGCCGAAAAAGTAGTAGACCATCGCGACGTCCACACCGGCGTCGGCCGCGATCGCTCGGACGGTGGCCCGCTCGTACCCGTCACGCATGAAGCGTTCGCGTGCCGCATCGATGATGCGCTGTCGGTTCAGTTGACCGGTGCGCCACCGGCCCGCGCGCCGCGCTTCTGGCATGCCCGCCAGGATACTTCAACAAGCGTTGGCAAATGCCGACGCGCGGCGTACGTTGTTGTTGAACGGTAGTTGAAGTATTCGGCGGAGGAGTCTTCCATGGTGACGAGCACGCGCCGACGCCTTTGGTGGCGGCACCTGATGTCTGTCCTGCTGTTCCCGGTAACGGTGACGCTCGTGGTGCCGGCCTTGGTCGTCGGCCCGGCCGGCGTGCACGCTCCGCACGTGGACGCCGCGCTGAGGGCCGGGCTGATCACTGCCGGCTGTCTGCTGATCGCCGCCGGCGTGGCCCTGATGATCTGGACGAACGTGCTGTTTGACCGCGTGGGCGAGGGCACGCTTGGGCTGGGCAACGTGATGGGGGAGCCCGTCCATCTGGTCGTGCGGGGCCCGTACCGGCACGTGCGGAACCCGATGATCACCGGCGTGCTGTGCATCCTGCTCGGCGAGGCGGCCGTCATCGCGTCGGTTCCGTTATTGCTTTGGTTCGCAATCTTTTTCACGTTCCAGGCGCTCGCAATTCGGTTCTGGGAGGAGCCCCATCTCGCCGAGCGCTATGGCGGTGAATACGCCGACTATCGAAGCAACGTGCCGCGCTGGATCCCGCGAGTCTCGGCCTGGGAGCCGCCCGCTCGTCGCTGAGTCGGTGGGAAAGCGCGGCCTTGTCATGGGCGCCGACGGACGCGCCCGTGACCAGGGCGCCCGTCGCCCGGCAAGCTCGGCATCGGGGGGCCACCCGGCTGAGTTACACTGCAGGCGAGATCTGTAAAGGGCCGGGAATCCAGAAAGATCGAGGATGAGCATTTCGTTGCTGCTGGAGATGGCCGCGTCGGGCAACGCCGAGCGCACGGCCGTGGTGTCCGGGGACCTGCGACTGACGACGCAGCAGCTCAGCGATCTCGCCGACGGTGGCGCGGGGGTGATCGCCGCGTCGAACGCCGGGCACGTCGCGTATGTGGGCACCGGCGGCGCGATGCTGCCCGTGCTGATCTTCGCGGCCGCGCGCGCCGGCGTGCCCTTCACGCCGATCAACTACCGGCTCGCCGCCGACGGCATCCGGGCGCTGATCGAGCGGCTGCCCGAGCCGTTGGTGATCGTCGACGGTCGCTACCGCGACGCCGTCGGCGATGTGTCGGACCGCGTGATCGTGTCCGACGATTTCCTGGAGGCCGCGCGCACCGCCGAACCGGCGGCCGAGTTCCCCGACCCGGACTCCGTGGCGATCGTGCTGTTCACCTCCGGCACCACCTCGCAGCCCAAGGCCGTCGAGCTCTCACACAACAACCTGACCAGTTACATCACCGGAACGGTGGAATTCGGGGCGGCCGAAGAGACCGACGCCGCGCTGATCTGCGTGCCGCCGTACCACATCGCCGGGGTCAGCGCCGCGCTGTCGAATCTGTATGCCGGCCGCAAGATGGTGTACCTGCCCAATTTCGATGCGCGGGAATGGGTTCGGCTGATCAACGCCGAGAACGTGACCACCGCGACGGTGGTGCCGACGATGCTGGACCGCATCATCACCGTGCTGGACAACGGCGACGGGACGGCCGTCGAGCTGCCGTCGCTGCGCAACCTGGCCTACGGCGGGTCCAAGGTCGGTCTGCCGCTGGTGCGCCGCGCGCTCGAACTGCTGCCCAACGTGGGCTTCGTCAACGCTTACGGCCTGACCGAGACCAGCTCGACGATCGCGGTGCTGACGCCCGACGACCATCGCGCCGCGCAGGCGGCGTCGACCCCGGAGGCCGCCCGGCGGCTGGGATCGGTCGGCCAGGCGGTGGCGGGAATCGAGCTGCAGATCCGCGACGAGGCCGGCAACGTGTTGCCGCCGGGTGAGACCGGCGAGCTGTTCGTGCGCGGCGAGCAGGTGTCGGGCCGCTACACCGGCATCGGCTCGGTGCTCGACGAGAACGGCTGGTTTCCCACCAAGGACATCGCCATGCTTGACGACGAGGGCTACCTGTTCATCGGCGGGCGCAGCGACGACACCATCATCCGCGGCGGGGAGAACATCGCGCCCGCCGAGCTGGAAGAAGTCCTGGTCGAGCACCCGCAGGTGCGCGATGTCGCGGTGGTCGGCGTCGAGGATCCGCAGTGGGGCCAGGCGATCGTCGCCGTGGTGGTGCCGGCGGCGGGCACCGACCCCGACCCCGAGGAATTGCGCGAATTCGTCCGCAAGAGTTTGCGCGGTTCGCGCACTCCCGACGAGGTAGTGTTTCGCGACGAGCTGCCCACCACCGCGACCGGCAAGGTCTTGCGGCGGGAGATCATCCAGACCCTCACCGGATTGCGCGCCGCACCGGCCCAGCAGTAAGCGATCAAGGACGGAAATCAATGATCAAGAACGGAACTCGTCTCGCCAGCCAGGTGTGTGACACCCAGGTGATCGTCGTCAGAAGCGCCGACAGCCTGGAGGACTTGCGGTGTGGTGGAGTGCCGATGGTGCCGGTCGGTGGCGAGCGGTCGGGCGAATTGGACCCGGCGTTCGCCGACGGCACGGTCATGGGCAAGCGCTACGTCGACGAGACCGGCGCCGAGGTGCTGGTGACCAAGCCGGGCGCGGGCAGCCTGAGCATCGGGCAGACCGCCCTGCAGCTCAAAGAGGTCAAGCCGCTACCCGCCAGCGACTGAGCGGGTCAGCGCGCGGCGTCCTGTTTACCCGGAATTTTGTTGCGGGCAACGAATTCCTTTGCCTTGATCAGGAATTCGAGCTGCTCACCGACCTGGTGCAGCGGGCCGGCGTTGCGGGTGGAGCGGGAGAGCACGATGGCGCCCTCCAGTGCGGCGATGGACATCACGGCCAGCGAGGCGGCGTCGGCGTCGTCGAAGCCGTCGTTGACGAACGCGCGGGTCAGCGCGGTGCACCAGCGGCCCAGGATGGCGCCCGCTTCGGCGGAGAGCTTGGGACCGTCGTCGTCCGAACAGCCGATCGCCGCCGCCACGACCGGACACCCGGCGGTGAAACCGCCGTCGGTGAGCAGCCGCTCCCAGAACCCGACGAACTCGGCCAGCAACACCCGGGCGCCCCGGCCGGCCGCGTCGTCGATCATGGCGGTGATGGAGTCACCCGAGTAGCGCAGCGCTTCGGTCAGAATCTGGTTGCGGCCGTCGGGAAAGTGGTAGTAGACCGAGCCGCGCGGGGCGCCGCTGCGGGCGAGCACCGCGTCGATGGTCACGCCGGCCGCGCCGCGCTCGCGCATCACCTCGGCGGCGCTGGCCAGCATCTTCGTGCGGGTGCCCCCGCGTTTTGCCCGCGCCTGGTCAGGCGCGGCTTCACCGATAGTCGGCGTGGGCGTACCTCCCATGGCTCGGGTCATGCCGCGTGCGAGTGGCGCAACGCCGGCCAGTGCATATGACGTGGGCTGAAGCGGAATGTGCGGCGCCGCAAGTCTGGCATCTCGCGGGTGTACTGATAGCCGGCGACGTTGAGCTCGATGATCCACATGATGTTCTCCCGGCCTGTGTGCGGCCCTAGATTATGCTATGAACCATATAAGACATCCGTAAATTAAGCAATTTCTCAGGCGAAGTGTGACGCACACCGCACAAATGGCGGGTGGACCGGGCCGCGAACCGCAGCCGCGGATGCATATCGGCCGCCAAAATATGCCCTATTGCATAATGGCTAGAGCTCCGCGGCGCTGGGCGCATGGTCCACCTGAACCGGCCGCACAAACGCAGCGCCTTCGATCGTGCGATGCTGACGGCGCTGTCCGAGCATGTAATCGTTCGTCGAACGCACCAGGCCCGCTTCGTGACGCGCTAAGACCGGAACGCCGAACGTGCACTCACGGCGAAAAATCGGCAGAAAAAACGCCCTGAGTGCACGTTCGGCAGGTAACGGCCTCAGCCCTCGATGGTGTGGCCCATCGGCATCAGCACGCTCTTTTGCTGGGTGAAGTGCTCGACGCCCTCCGGCCCGTTCTCACGGCCGATGCCGGAGTTCTTGTAACCGCCGAACGGGCAGCACGGGTCGAACGCGTACCAGTTGATGGCGTAGGTCCCGGTGCGGATCTTCTCCGAGACCTCGATGCCGTGTTGCACATCGGCGGTCCACACGCTGCCGGCCAACCCGTACACCGAGTCGTTGGCGATCTTGATCGCGTCCTCTTCGGTGTCATAGGGGATGATCGACAGCACCGGCCCGAAGATCTCTTCCTGGGCGATCGTCATCTTGTTGTCGACGTCGGCGAAAACCGTTGGCTGCACGAAGAATCCGCTGTCCAGGCCCTCCGGGCGGCCGCCGCCGGTCACCAGCCGGGCGCCCTCCTCGATGCCCTTGGCGATGTAGCCCTCGACGCGGGCGCGCTGCTTCTCCGAGATCAGCGAGCCGATCTGGGCGGCCGGGTCCGACGGCAGGCCCACCGGCAGCGCCTGCACGAAAGTGCTTATCGCATCGACGATTTCGTCATACCGCGAGCGCGGCGCCAGGATGCGGGTCTGGGCCACGCAGGCCTGCCCGGTGTTCATGATCCCGGAGAACACCAGCATCGGGATCGACGCGGCCAGGTCGACGTCCTCGAGCACGATGGCGGCCGACTTTCCGCCCAGCTCCAGGGTGCACGGCTTGAGCATGTCCGCGGCGCGACGGCCGATCTCCTTGCCGACGGCCGAGCTGCCGGTGAAGGAGAAGATGTCGACGTCCGGGTTGGAGGTCAGCGCCTGCCCGGTCTCGATGCCGCCGGGCACCACCGAGAGCACGCCCTCGGGCAGCCCGGCCTCGGCGAAGGCCTCCGCCAAAGCGTTTGCGCTCAGCGGGGTTTCGGCGGCCGGCTTGAGCACCACCGTGCAGCCGGCCAGCAGCGCCGGGCCCAGCTTGTTGACGGCCAGGAACAGCGGCACGTTCCACGCGACGATGGCGCCCACGACGCCGATCGGCTCGCGGTGCACGATGCTCTGCCCGTAGCCGCCGGTGCGGACCTCTTTCCACTTGACCTGGTCGACGGCCGGACCGGCGAAGAAGTTCAGCGCGCCGATCGAGCTCATCCAGTGCATGGTCTCGACGCTGGTCGGCGGCTGGCCGGTCTCGGCGGCGAGCAGCTGGGTGAACTGGTCCTTGCGCTCTTCCATCAGCTTGAGCGCGTTGGCGATCACGGCCGCGCGCTCCTTGGGCGGGGTGGTGGGCCAGGGGCCGTTGTCGAAGGCCGCGCGCGCCGCGGCGACCGCGGCGTCGACGTCGGCGGCCGCGGCCAGCGGCACCTTCCCGACGTATTCACCGGTGGCCGGACAGTGCACCTCGATGACATCGGAGGTGGATGGTTCCGTCCACTTGCCGCCGATGAAAAGCTTGTCGTATTCGGTCTTGCTCTCGGCCATCTGCGCCGCTCCTCCTCATTGCTCCGCGCTGCATCGTCGCCGGCGCGCATGGGCGCCACCCTACCCAAGCCGGGGCAAAACGAGAACACGTTTCACTCTTGGGGTTGCAGGACCAGCACGAGATTGCTGACCAGGAACTCGCGTAGCAGCGGCACCGAGGTCAGCCACCACGCCCATCGTGGGTGGTAGCGGGGAAATGCGGCCAGGGTGGCGCCGGTGCTGATCGCCCAGTCCAAGCCGTCGGCGGCGGACACCTCGAACAACGACGACCCGTAGTTGTTTTTGGGCGGATGGCCGTGTTTGCGGGTGTAGCGCGCGGCGGCCCGGGCACCGCCCAGGTAGTGCGTCAGGCCCATCTCGTGGCCGCCGAAGGGGCCCAGCCAGACGGTGTAGGACAGCACGGCCAGCCCGCCCGGCTTGGTCACCCGCAGCATCTCGGCGCCGAGCTGCCAGGGCCGCGGCACGTGCTCGGCGACGTTGGAGGACAGGCAGATGTCCACGGAGTCGTCGGCGAAGGGCAGCGCCATGCCCGAGGCGCGCACGCACGGCGCCGCCCCGCGGGCGGCGGCCGGCCCGGCGTGCATCTCGCCGGGGTCGGGTTCGACCCCGATATAGCGGATTCCGGCCTCGGTGAAGGCCGTCGCGAAGTAGCCGGGGCCGCCGCCGACGTCCAGCAGCGTGCGCCCGGCCGCGGAGTCGCCGTGGGTGCCGCGCCATAGATCGCCCACCATCGCCGCAGTATCGGCCGCCAGGGCGCCGTAGAACCGGGCCGGATCCGACTGCTCGTGACGAAACTCCGACAGCAGCCGCACCGAGCGGGTCAGCGTCGCCCGGCGCGCGAAGAGGTCGGTGGCGCCCACCGGCCACACCCTACGGATGTGCTGACGTGCCCGGCACGCATCGCCGCCGGTTAGGCTGGCGACCGATGTCTTCCTTGCGCTCCGTGCTGCTGCTGTGCTGGCGCGATACCGGGCACCCGCAGGGCGGCGGCAGCGAAGCCTATTTGCAGCGCATCGGCGCGCAGTTGGCCGCCTCCGGCATCGCCGTCACGTTGCGCACCGCCCGCTATCGCGGCGCGCCGCGCCGCGAGGTGGTCGACGGCGTGCGGATCGACCGCGCCGGCGGTCGGTATTCGGTGTACGTCTGGGCGTTGCTGGCGATGGCCATGGCCCGGCTGGGGCTCGGCCCGCTGCGCAAGGTGCGGCCCGACGTGGTCGTCGACACCCAGAACGGCCTGCCCTTTTTGGCCCGGCTGATCTACGGCCGCCGGGTGGTGGTGCTGGTGCACCACTGCCACCGCGAGCAGTGGCCGGTGGCGGGCCCGGTGCTCGGCCGGCTCGGCTGGTTCGTCGAGTCGACGCTGTCGCCGCGGGTGAACCGGCACAACCAGTACGTGACGGTGTCGCTGCCGTCCGCGCGCGACCTGGTCACCCTGGGCGTCGACGGCGCCCGTATCGCGGTGGTGCGCAACGGCCTCGACCGGGCTCCGGCGCAATCCTTGACCGGCCCCCGCTCGGCGGCGCCGCGCGTGGTGGTGCTGTCGCGGCTGGTGCCGCACAAGCAGATCGAGGACGCCCTGGAGGCGGTCGCGCTGCTGATGCCGCGGATACCGGGTCTGCACCTGGACATCGTCGGCGACGGCTGGTGGCGCGACCGGCTCGTCGAGCACGCGCAGCGGCTCGGCATCTGCTCGTCGGTGACCTTCCACGGCCACGTCGACGACATCACCAAACACCATGTCCTGCAAGGGGCTTGGGTGCATCTGCTGCCCTCCCGCAAGGAGGGCTGGGGCCTGGCCGTCGTCGAGGCGGCCCAGCATGGGGTGCCGACCATCGGCTACCGATCCTCGGGCGGCCTGTCGGACTCGATCGTCGACGAGGTGACCGGGATCCTGGTGGACAGCCACGCCGAGCTGGTGGATCGGCTCGAAGAACTGCTCGCCGATCCGGTGCTGCGCGATCAACTGGGCGCCAAGGCGCACACCCGCAGTGGCGAATTCTCCTGGACGCAAAGCGCCGACGCGATGTGCGGCGTGCTGGAAGCGGTGCAAGCCGGCCGCACGGTCAACGGGCTAGTCACCGGGCCGGGCTGAGCGGGTGCGGCGCCGCCACGCGCCGATCACCGCGCCGGCGCCCCCGCCCAGCAGCAGCGCCAACCACGCCAGATGGGCGATCACCGTCACGGTCCGCTGCCCGGCGGCCACCGGGGCGGTCCGCCCGCCGATCCGGTAGAGGGCGATCTCGCGGTCCCGATAGACCGGCGGCAGCGCCCCCAGGGTGCGGGCGGCCGACCCCATGTCGCCGGCGCTGTCCGATTCGACCACCAGCCAGGCCACGCCGGCCGCGGCCAGCGCCGCCGGGTCGGGGCCGGACAGCAGCAGCTGCTGCACGGCCCGGGCGTGCGCGCCCTCGCCGGCGATGGTGGTCCCCGAGATCACCAGGTCACCGGTGCTCAGCACGTCGGCGCGCACCCAGCGGGGCAGCGGATCCAACACCGGTGCCGCGCCCGACCAGGAGAACAGCCGCATGGTGCCGGCGGGTAACACCGCTATCGATCCTGGCTGCGCATTGACCGCCGCGGCGACGGCCGTCCAGCCGCGCGGATAGCGCACGGGCGCCACCTTGCCGAACACTCCCCAGCCCAGGTCCGGTAGCGCCAGCAGCAGCGCCAGGCAGCAGACCAGCGCCGGGGCGGCGGCCCCAGGGAGTCGCAGTCGGCGGCGCAGCGTCACCACCGCGCCGGCGCCCGCCAGCGCGTAGCCGGGCATCGCCAGCGCCACCCACTTCTGGCCGTCGCGTAGCACCCCGAAGCCGGGCACGGTGTCGACACCGTGCCCAGCACCGCCACCCCGGGGCCGGTGGCCAGGGCCGCCGGGATCAGCACCGACACGGCGGCCAGCACCAGCAGCGGCACCGCCACCGGGCGCCGGACGACCGTCGGCAGGCCCGCGGCCACCACGCCCAACAGCACCACCGCCGAGAACACCGCGAAAAGCGTGGTGCGCGAACCGGGTACGGCGTCGCCGTTCCAGATGCCGCCGAGGCTGGCCAGGCTGCCCAGGGTGCCCAGGCCGGGCTCGGCGCGCGGGGCGAACGCCTCCACCCCCAGCCGGTTGGCCGCGGTGTGGGCGGTCAGCGACGAGCCCATCACCGACGCCGTCAACCACGGCAGCGCCGCCACCAGGGCGGCG
>NZ_LZKY01000135.1:0-1800 GCF_001673055.1 Mycobacterium sp. 1245801.1 | reverse complement strand
CGACGCGGTGATCGGCCATTCGCAAGGGGAGATCGCGGCCGCCTACGTCGCCGGCGCGCTGTCGCTGCGCGACGCCGCCCGGGTGGTCACGTTGCGCAGCAAGCTGCTGACGTCACTGGCCGGCCCCGGCGGCATGCTGTCCATCGCCTGCAGCACCGAACGGGCGCGGGAGCTGTTGGCGCCGTACGGGAACCGAGTCAGCATCGCCGCCGTCAACGGCCGCTCGGCCGTCGTGGTGTCGGGCGAGGTGGCCGCGCTCGACGAGCTCGTCGGCTTCTGCGCCGACCTCGAGCTGCGGACCCGGCGCATCGACGTGGACTACGCCTCGCATTCGGTTGAGGTCGAGGCGATCCGCACCGACCTCGCCGAGGTGCTGTCCGGCATCGAACCGCGCTCCACGCGCGTCGCGTTCTTCTCCACCGTGACCGGAAACCGCTTGGACACAGCCGGATTGGACGCCGAGTACTGGTACCGCAACATCCGGCAGACCGTGCAGTTCGACCAGGCGGTCCGCAGCGCCTGCGAACACGGATACCGCACATTCATCGAATCCAGTCCACACCCCGCCTTGGTCGCCGGCATCGAAGACACCGCCAACGACAGCCTGCCGGGTGACACCGAGGCCATCGTCGTCCCCACCCTGGGCCGCGAGGACGGGGGACTCGAGCGATTCCTGACTTCGGCCGCTACCGCATTCGTCGCGGGGGTCAGCGTGCAGTGGCGCGGCGCGCTGGACGGCGCGGGCTTCGTCGAGCTACCGACGTATGCCTTTGATCGGCGGCGTTTTTGGCTCTCCGGGGAGGGCATCTCGGCGGACGCGTCGGGCTTGGGGCTCGGCACCAGCGGGCACCCCCTGTTGAGCGCGGTCGTCGAGCTGCCGGCCTCGGGCGGGGTCGTCCTTACGGGCCGTTTGTCGTCGGGTCTGCAGGGCTGGCTGACCGATCACGCCGTGTCCGGCACGGTCGTGTTCCCCGGATCCGGCTTCGTGGAGCTGGCGATTCGCGCCGGCGACGAAGTCGGCTGCTCGACGGTCGACGAACTCACGCTGCAGGCGCCGTTGATGTTGCCCGCCAAGGATTCCGGGTCGGGCTCGGTCGCCGTGCAGGTGGTGGTGGGTCCCGCCGAAGAGTTCGGTCAGCGCGCGGTGTCGATCTTCTCGCGCCCCGACACCGGCTGGGGCTGGGTGTGCCACGCCGAAGGAACGCTGAGCCCCGGCTCGGTCGAGCCGGGTGCGGACCTGTCGGCCTGGCCGCCGGCGGGAGCCGTCAAGGTCGACGCGGCCGACGGCTACGAGCAGTTGGCGGCGCGCGGCTATGGCTACGGCCCGGCCTTCCAGGGCCTGACGGCGACGTGGGTCCGCGACGACGAGGTGTTCGCCGAGGTGCGTCTGCCCGACGCCGCCGGCGGCGTCAACGGGTTCGGCGTGCACCCGGCCTTGCTGGATGCGGCCATGCACGCACTGGTGGTCAGTCACCAGATAGCCGGCCAGACCGACGAAGTGGTGTTGCCGTTCTCCTGGCAGGGCGTGTCGTTGCATGCGGCGGGGGCGTCCGCGGTGCGCGTGCGCATCGCCCCGGCATCGGCGCCGGAGTCCGCTTCGACCCTGTCCAGGGCGGTCTCGATCGAGCTGGCCGACGGATTGGGCTTGCCGGTGCTGTCGGTGCGCGCGATGGTCGCGCGTCCGGTGAGCGAGCGGCAGCTGCGCGCGGCCGTGTCGTCCTCGGGGCCGGACCGCCTGTTCGAGGCGGTGTGGTCACCGGCCGCAACCACGACCGGTGACGCCGAGCCGCCGGTGCACGA
>NZ_LZKY01000134.1:0-16878 GCF_001673055.1 Mycobacterium sp. 1245801.1 | reverse complement strand
CCCTCAAACACCACCGGCGCCAACTGCGCCCGCGCCGCATACAACGCCGCGGTATACCCAGCAGGACCCGAACCAATGATGATCACGTCATGCACAGCGTCGGCGGTCATGAACACCTTTCAAGCGATCGTCTCTGGAACTGTGTAAACGCCAGCGTAAGCACGGCTGTTCCCGGGTGTGTCGCACCACCCATGGCACCACACTAGGGCCGGGGGACCTGGGTGTTGGCCAGTAGCCCGGTATCGGCCGCGCTGCAGTTCGGGGAGACCGCAAACACCGCCAGAACGTGGGGGCTGTCACCGGGGATCACCAGAATGATGCCCGGGCGGGCGTTGATCTGGACCGGTCGCGCACCCAGGACCTGCGTGGATGCCGGATAGCCGAGGCCGGTGAGGCAAGAGGCGCGCCGCGCCGGGTCGCCGAGGGCGCCGTAATCGGGGCTGCGGTCGAGCAGGCCGAGGATGTCGCTTTGCGAAAGCGGGATCTCCATCGGCCGGGTCGACAGCGTGATGTGCTGGATGTCGCCGGGGGTGTCCGGTGCGGGTTCGGGTGCGTGTAGGAGCGCGATGGTGCCGAAGCCGATCGCGGCGAGTACCGCGCACAGGCCGGCAGCTGCGGCGGTGGTGCGGCCAGGGCGGATGCGTGGGCGGGCGGTGTGCGCGGGGGGCGCGGCCGATTCCCCGGACCCGGGACCCGCCGAGTGCAACGTCGCGGAAACCCGGCCGACCACCTCAGGGGGAGGGTCCGGCGCCGAATCGGGGTCGGCGCCGACGGCGGCGACGTCGCGGCGGACCCGGTTCAAGGCATCCAGCACGCCGGCGGCGTGCGGATCGGCGCGGATTTGCCGGCGGACGCGGGCGGCGGCCGCGTCGTCGAGGATTCCGGCTTGTAGGTCGGCGAGGAGTTCGACGGTCAGCGGTGGGTCCGATCCCGCATTGCGGTGATCCGCCGCATCGTCGTTCGCCACATCCATCGGACCCAGTGTCCGTCATGCACGCAGCGATGGCCACGCGTGGCCCGCTGCGGCGGTCTTCGGTCGGCTAGTTCAGCCCCTGGCCGGTGGCGGTGTCCGGCAGGGCGTGTGCGCCGGCGTTGAGGTAGCCCAGCAGTTCGGCGAGCCGCACCCGTCCGCGCGCACAGCGGCTCTTGACCGTGCCTTCGGCGACGCCGAGCAGCCGGGCGGTGTCGGCGACCGAATAGCCCTGCATGTCGACGGCCACCACCGCGGCCCGTTGCTCGACGGGAAGCCGCATCAGCGCGCGCTGCACGGCCATCGTGGTCTCGACCTGAGCCGTGCGATCGGCGACCGGATAGATGTCTTCGAGCGGGACGGTCGGATGCGCTTTGGTGCGGCGCAGCCGGTCCAGACACGCGTTGACGACGATGCGGTGCAGCCAGCTGCCGACGGCGGCGTCGTGCCGGAACGCGCCGGCGCCGCGGTGTGCCGAGAGCATGGCGTCCTGCAGCGCGTCCTCCGCGTCTTCCGGGGTGCGAGTCGTCAGCCGGGCGAGCCGGTGCAGGTGCCGCTGATGACGCCCGAACAACTCGCCGAATGCGTAACGGTCGCCGGCCACATGGGCTGCCAGCAGCTCGGCGTCACTGCGCTCACGCTTGGCGTTTCTTCCGAAGCCCACGGCCGGACAGTAACCAATTGCGTATGGCGCGGCACTTCACTCGGAAGGGTCGATGTGAGTGGCCGACAAGCGCCGCGGATTAGGACGCGGCCTGGACCGTGATCTCCGAAAATCCGGCCTGGCTCTTGCCGCTGGTGGATCCCAGCGTCGAGATCCACACCAGCACATTCGATGTCGGCGAGCCGGCCCGGACCGGGATCACGTTGTGGCCGGGCTTGAGCGTGAAGGCCGGGGCCAACACGGTCGTGTCGTTGAGGCTGGACGGCGACGACGAGGACGCGGCGCGGATCTCCACCTTGGTCCCGTTGCTGGGCGTGTCGATAGTGACCTGGCCGACCACGGTGGGGCTGGGCAGCTGCAGGATCAGCCCTTCGCCCTGCTTGAAGCTGGGGAACGGAACGGCGTCGGTGTAGACCTCGGTCGCCCAGGCCGTCGAGGGATCACCGTCGATGGCCTGCCCGGCCGTCCCGGCGTTGTCGGCGTCACCGTCGGGGGAGAAGACCGTCGCTTTGGTCGGTTTGACGACGCTGCCCGCGGCGGCGGGCGGGGCACTCGACGATGCCGACGCGGACGACGACGAGGGGCCGTTGAGGCCCAGCTCATCCTTGTTGAGGCCGCCACCGACATTGCCGAAGATCTTGCTCACGATCGACGCCAGCACCAGTAGGGCCACCACGATGACGGCGAGGCCGGCGCCGACCCCGATGAGCACGTTGCGCCGCCGCCGCGCAAGGGTCGCCTGCTCCTGGCCGGGTGAGATCAGGGCCGCCGACGGCGAGGGCGAATCGTCGATCGGGCCGAGCACCTCGGTGCGGTCGGCGACCGCGGTGGCCTGCTGGAGCAGGTTCAAAAGCGTTGAGGCGCTACGTATTCCGCCGTCCTCTTGGACCGCTCGGACGGCGACGGCGGAGATCTGGAAGGGGATGTCGCGGTCGACGGACATGGGCTCGACGGGGTTGCCGGCCGGGTCGCGTTCGGCCGCCGCGAGTCCGCTGCGCACCCCGCTTTCCAGCAGCGGCCACCGATTGACCAGCAGGGCGTAGAGCGCCGCGCCGATGCCGCGGATGTCGTCCTGCGGGTTGGCCTCGGGCATGGTCGCGGGGTAGGCCAGCACGACGTCGCCTTCGATGCTGACTCGCACCCGGCTGGGGTGGTCGATCGACAGCGCGACACCGGCGCGGTGTGCCGCGTCGGCGGCGGCGGCCAGCGACTGCATGGCTCGGACGGCGCCCACCGGTGAGGGCGCGGTGTCGGCCACCTCCTGCAGCGAACCGCCCCGAATCCACTCGGAGACCACCAGGCCGCCCGAGCCGGTGTGCACCACGTCGAGAACCCGGGCGATGCCGGGTTTGTCGATGCGGCTGAGCCGTAGGGTGCGCGACAGGATCTCCTGGAGGACCTCGTCGGGCAGGGCGCCGTCCGGGTCGACGAACGTCAGCGCCACTTGCCGATCCAGGGCGGTATCCAGCGCCTGCCAGAATTGCAGCGGCGGGGCGCCGCCGTGGAACACCAGCAGCCGATACCGCCCGCCGGCGATCCGGGCACCGGGGACCAAGTGCACGTCGTCTCCCGCGGTGTCCGCCGAACGCTCGCGCGGCGGTTCGAACGGCGTCGGTGCGCGTCGGGCGTCGCCGCGGATATCGCCGTTGGCGTGTTCGGCGGGGCGCGGGGCGGACCGGGGCGGCTCCTCGGCCGGGATGTCCGGCTGGAAGTCGTCGGCGAGCGGCCGTGGCGTGCCGGAACTCGCGCCAGATCCAGCGCTGGGGGCTGCGCTTTCCATCGGGCGGTCGGTCACCTCCGGTCCTTTCGCTTGCCGGGCTCGGTTCGCCCGCTCCGGAGGCCTGCGCCGGATCGGCTCCTGGACCGCATTTACCCCAGGCGGGGATGAATTCCTCTGCTCAGGGTACGTGACGGGGCGCCGGTGAGACGATCGATCCTTCGCACTGGGATTGCGCGGGCGTGGTCCGCGGCCGGTGATGCGGTACCGCAGGGCATCCAGCGCTGCCCGCGCCTCGGGCACCTGCGCGCGCAGCATGACTGCGGCGGTGATCGGCAGCATGATGAGCCCCAGCACGAACAGGCGAAGCAGGGAACCGGCACCGCCGTGGGCGGTGAGCTGATCCAGTCCGAGCAGCCGGTCGACCACGTGGGCGATCAATCCGGCCAGCATGGACGCGGTGAGCGTCACCAGGATCGTGCGGACTTCGCCGGCACCGATCAGGTGGCCCCCGGCGGGTAGCAGGGCGCGGCGCAGCAGCACGTAGCCGATAACCGCGCCGGCCAGAAAGCCGACGCCGTTGGCCAGCCCCAGAAAACCGGCCACCAGCTTGGGGTCGTGGGTGACGTGCGGCGCCAGCACCGAGCCCAGGATCTTGACGGCCGTGATGACGAGGATGATGACGATCGGCGTCCACGGCTGTTCGCGGGCGTAGAAGACCCGCAGCTGCAGTAGCACCAGCCCGTACGGGATCAGCGTGAAGGCCGAGAGGGTGATCGCGGCACCCAGGTAGCCGGCGTCGACGTCCCCGAAGTGGCCGTAGGCGAACAGGGCGCTGCCCATTGCGGGACCGCCGACGGTCATGAACGCCACGATTGGGATCAGCGTGATCAGCGTCAGCCGGGTGGCCAGGGACAGGTCGCCGAGCACGGCCTTGGTGTCGTCGGCGGCGGCGTTGCGGCTCAGCCGCGGCATCACCACGGTCAGCACCGTCACGCCGATCATGCCGAACGGCAGCATCAGCACCAGCCAGGTGTAGTTGTAGATCGCGGGACCCGACGCCGCCGCGGTGCTGGCGATCTGGTTGCCCACGACCAGGCCGAGCTGGCTGATCAGCACGTAGAGCACCATCGCGGCGGCCATGGTGCCGAAGCGCTTGAGGCGCTGGTCGATTCCCCACAGCGGGCGCAGGTCGACACGCTGGCGGCGCAGTGCCACCAGCAGCAGCCCGGTTTGGGCGAACACGCCCAGGGTGGTGCCCACGGCGAGCACCAGCAGCTTGGCGTTGCCCATGCGGACGGGGTCGACGGACAGTTCACCGGGAACCAGCACGTAGATCGCCAGGATGATCAGCGCGACGACGTTGTTGACGACCGGTGCCCACGCCGTGGGACCGAACACGTTGCGGGTGTTCAGGATCGCCATGAACACGGAGGTCAGGCCGTAGGCGAGGACCTGGGGCAGTAGCAGGTAGGCGAACGCGATGGTCAGCGGTTCGTTGACCTGCGGCGCGCGGCCCAGCATCAGCCGCACCAGCAGCGGGGCGGCCACCACCGACAGTGCGGTGGCGACGATCAGCAGCGCCGTCGTCAGCGTGACCAGGCGCCGCACGAAGGCCGCGCCGCCGTCGGGGTCGCTCTGCTCGGCGCGCGCCAGCACCGGCACGAAGATCGCGGTGAAGGTCGCCTCCAGCACGAGGGCGGCCACCAGGTTGGGCAGCTGATTGGCCACCGAGAATGCGCTGGACAGCGCGGCACCCAGGATCGCGGCCAGCAGCACCACGCGGGCGAAGCCGGTGAGCCGGCTGATCAACGTGGCGAACGCCATCGCCCACGACCGCGAGACCAGCGCGGAGTCCGACAGCTCGGGCCGGCGCCGGTCGATCTCGGCGGCGACTGGCGGCAGCGGGCCGGTCGGCGGTGAGCCCGACACCCGGGAAGGCCGGGCCGGCTCGGGCAGGCGGTGTTGGGGCTGCGCCTGCCGGTAGGCGGGGGTCATACTCGGTGCTCTTCTTCGACGTGCTCCTGATCCACCCCGTGGTCGGGGTCGTCGCGCGCCTCGCCTGCGGCGGCGTGCCGGGCGTCGGGTGGATCGGGGCGGTCCAGGTCGGCGCGGTCGGGTTGGCCACGGAAGCGGTGCCACAGCCGCCGGCCGGCCAGCAGAACCAGCACCGCCGCCGCGGACAGCGTGATGGCGAACAGGACCTTGCCGTAGGCGTTGGAATGCACCGACAACCGGACCGGCTCGCCCAGCCGCAGACCGTCCGGGGTCCGCAGGGTCGCGTCGACGGCGACGCGTTGGGTGAAGTTCACTTCGACGGGAATGCGCAGCGGGAGGTAACCGGGGGGCAGTTCGATTTGACCGATGTCGGTGACGTTCATGCCCGGCGGCGCGTCGACGTGCAGCCGCACGCGGATCGGAACGGCCAGGCCGTTGTGCAGCGCCAGCGGCAGCGGGCTGTGCTCGGTGGCCAGGGTGTAGGAGCCGCCGGGGTTGACGATCGTCACCGCGCCGAACAAATCGTTGATGGTCTTGCCGACCACCGCCAGGCGTTGCTGAGCCAATCCGTTTCGGGTGTCGGGCGGTTCGGACTGGCTCAGCGCGCGCAGCATGTCCTCGCGCAGCGGCGCGGTGTACTGGACGCCGGTCAGCCCGGTGCGGTCGTCTGTCATCAGCGAAGACGTCAGTCCCCACAACCGGCCGACCTGGCTGGCGATGCCGGCGGTGACGTCGTCGCCGAACTGGCCGCGGGGAGAGTTGTCGGTGCCGGCCTGTTGCGTGGATTGGTCGCGCGACTGGGCCGCCTGGTTCGCCTCGGCGATCACCGCCGGCAGCGGGCGCGGCACCGCCAGGCCGGACCGGATGGTGGTGGTCAGGGCGGTCAAGATGACCTGGGCGTCGTCGGCCTGCAGGTTCCACGTCGTCGGCGGCACCAGGATCTGGGTGCGCGGGTCGTCACGCCGGAGGGCGTGCCAGAAGATCGAGCCCAAGGCGTCCTGGCGGCGTGCGGTCACCGAATCGTGGCCGAGCCGGACGGTCAGTGACGAGTCCAGGTATGTCGGCGCCTCGGGGGAGGTGCCGGCGCCGGCCAGGGCGGCGCCGACTGCGGGGTCGAACGGCGCGACCGCGACCTGCGGGGTCAACCGCCGCGGCGCTGTGTCGACGCCCGTCGCGGCGGAGTCCTGTGCCTCGGTGGCCGACAGGTCGGCGGCGGCGATCGCGACGGTGGTGTCGTTGCCGCTGAGCAGCTTGACCGCACGGTCGGTCAGGGGGCCGTCGGGTACCAGCGTGGCGCCGCGGGTGGAGGCGACGTCCAGGATTTTGTCGATGATGCCGTTGGCGCTCGTGGTGGCGATGGCGCTGAGGCCGGGATCGTTGATGCGCTGCACGGCGTCCAGATCGGCCTGCGCGTAGGGGAGCGGAGCCACGCAGGTCCGGTGCGCCAGCGCGCGCAGGCGGTTCAGCCATTCGGTCGCGGTGGCCTGCCCGGCGCCGGGATGGGTCGGGGTGCCGGGCAGCTGACCGGGTCCGTCGGGGGAGTTGGATACGACGTAGCCGGCGGTCATCGCGTTGACGGTGACCAGCAGGTCCGGGTCGATCGCCAGGCACAACGCGCGGCCGACGGCGCCGTCGGGGTCGACGTCGTGACTGGTGGCGACTTCGGCGGAGGCCAGCAGGATGTCGAGCCGGCCGCCGCTGGCCAACGAGGTGGCCAGGTCGTCGTCGACCAACCGCACCGGGATGGTTCCGCCCGGCACGCCGGGGGCCAGCCTGGGCCGGTCGGCCAGCGGCCACAGCATGGTCATCGCGACGGGTTTGGAGGTGTCGGGCGCGACGGCCGAGCCGATGTCGTCGGCGCGATCGGGTGGCACCCCGACCACGGGAAGCAGGAAGCGCGCGTTGTCCAGCCGCGCGGGTGCGCCGTAGTCGGGTGTGCCGTTGACGTTGACCAGGATCGGGTAGATGCCGGGCTTTTCCACGCCCAGCGACGGCTTGCTCAGCGCCCGCAGCGGGGCCGACAGGGTGAAGCCGACTTCTTGCCCGCGCTGCAGTTCGGGCGCCACGGTGAGGAAGTCGGCGGCGGCCTGGTAGCCGTCGGTGTCGCCGTCGAGGGTGGTGCGCAGGCCCGCGGAGGCGGTGACGGCGCCGGCGTGCTCGAGCCGGACCATGACGTCGCGGACCGGTCGGTCGCCGATGTTGGTCACCATGCCGCTGACGGTCACGACGGGTGGACTGGTCGTGGTGACCACGTCCGGGGTGACTTGATCGATGCGGACGCGGACGAACGGCGTCACCCCGGGCTCGCCCGCCGCCGCGCGCGGCATCACCGGGCCGGTGAGCGCCGCGAGTCCGGCCACGATGGCGAGCACGGCGGCGACGCGCGCCAGGCCGGCCCAACGCAGATGTAGAGCGGTCACGGCCCCGGTCCGTGGCCGTTCTTCCGGCCGGCGGCCGGGTGGTCCGCATGCCGGGTCCGCGAATGTGTCTGCGGGCGGCGCCGCGGCGCGCTGGGCGGCAGCGGTGGAAGCGAGGCCGGGCCGTCGCTTCGCAACTTGTCGATCAGCTCGTCGGCCACCTTGGCCAGGCGGCGTTCGTCGGCGTAGGCGAGCCGGGACGGCAGTTCACCCATGGGCACCCAGGCGACCTCGGCGACTTCGAGATCCTCGTCGGACAGCTCGCCGCCGGAGAAGCGCATTAAGTAGTGGTGCACGGTCTTGTGCACGCGGCGGCCGTCGGTGACGAACCAGTAGTCGATGCGGCCCAGCGCGGCCAGCACACTGCCCCGGATGCCGGTCTCTTCGGCGACCTCTCTGATTGCGGTCTGCTCGGCGGTCTCACCTTGTTCGATGTGCCCCTTGGGCAGCGACCACAGCATTCGTCCGCGCCGGTCGATGCGCCCGATCAGGGCGGCGACCTGTGATTCCCGCGGGCCGTCGAGACCGTCGATGACCAAACCCCCGGCGGAGGTTTCGTGGACGGTGCGCAGCTGGTCCGGTCCGCGGCGAGACGCCCTTGAGCGGCGCGACTTGGTGGCCGTCGAGTCGCCGGTCGCTTGACCGGTGGTTTGATTCTCGGACGAATTCGCGGCACCACGGCCCCGGCGCCGCCCCCGGCGCCGACGTGGTTTGCCTTGTTCGCCGTCCGACACCCAAGCGATAGTAGCTGGCACGGCATATTCTCCCGGAGATACTCGCCGCGCGGTGAGCGCGCGAGCTCACGGCGGAATGTGTCTCGTCAGAGCGGGCCTATCGCGTGCGCGATCGCCCATACCGCGCCGAAGACAAGCAGTGAGAGTGGTCCGGACAGACTGCCGAACAGCATTCCGCGCCCGATCTGGCCCATCGTTCCTGGGGCCTGCATAACCAGAGCTGCGATTGCCATGTAGATCAGGACAACGGGAAGCACAAAAACGATCGAGTAAGGCATGAAGAGCCAAGTGGTGAACTCGACGACGAAAACATGTAGCACCGCTACCCCGAAACTGACTGGGCCATAGCGTGATTTCGATGCCGGAATTAGCGATTCATCGGCCATCACAGGACCTTTCAGCGCAGAACCTCGTAGGCAAACACAGCTCCACCGATGAGGAGGACAGCGGAACAGCTCGCGACGCTGAGCGAAAGGCCACGGCGGCGTGACGATTGCGCGGTGCGAAGCACGGCGCTGATCAACAAGCCCTCGACCGTCGTTACCAACAGCGCGGCGCTCAGCCAGGGGCGCTCGCCCGCGGAGGCGCTGTGCGTGCCGAATGGCCACTTGCCCAGTAACCATGCGTTGACGATCAATAACGCCAAGAGGCCTTGGATGACGAAGGGCGCCGACAGCGTCGCCGTGCGCCAGGCGCGTGCATCGAGAGACTTCGATCGGACAGACGACGGCATGGCGTGATTCCTGACTGGAAGGAGCGACCGATTCTCGCGCGAGGTTACTGACGCTCAGCGCCCGGTCAATTCACCTTTGGTGACGTGCGAGGCTCCTCACACGGGCTTTTCGTCCCCACCCGACTAGGCTGATCGAACGTGCCAGACGCCGCCCAGGATGCCGACCTGCTGACCGCCGCAGCGGTCGCCCTGAATCGGCACGCGCCCATGCTGGCCGAGCTCGGCTCCGCGTTCGACGCCGCGGGCCACGAGCTCTATCTCGTCGGAGGTTCGGTGCGGGATGCCTTGCTGGGCAGGTTGAGCCCCGACCTGGATTTCGCCGCCGACGCCCGTCCCGAGCAGGTGCAGCAGATCCTGCGCCGGTGGGCCGACAACCTGTGGGACACGGGGATCGAGTTCGGCACCGTCGGCGTCGGCAAGGGCGAGCACCGGCTGGAGATCACCACGTTTCGCGCGGACACCTACGATCAGGTGTCCCGGAATCCCGAGGTGCGCTTCGGCGATCGCCTCGAAGACGATCTGGTGCGCCGCGACTTCACGGCCAACGCGATGGCCGTCCGCATCACGCCGGACGGGCCCGGCGAATTCCTGGATCCGCTGGGGGGTTTGGCGGCGCTGCGCGATCGCGTGCTGGATACCCCCGCCGCGCCGGAGGTGTCCTTCGGCGACGACCCGTTGCGGATGCTGCGCGCGGCGCGGTTCGTCTCGCAGCTCGGCTTCGGCGTTGCGCCGCGGGTCCGCGAGGCGATCGAACAGATGGCCCCGCAGTTGTCTCGGATCAGCGCCGAACGGGTGGCCGCCGAGCTGGACAAGCTGGTGCTCGGCGCGGACCCGACGGCCGGTGTCGACCTGATGGTGCAAACCGGCATGGGTGAGGTGGTGCTGCCCGAGGTGGGCGGCATGCAGATGGCCATCGACGAACACCACCAACACAAGGACGTCTACCAACACTCGCTGACGGTGCTGCGTCAGGCGATCGCCCTGGAAGATGACGGCCCGGACCTAGTGCTGCGGTGGGCGGCGCTGCTGCACGATATCGGCAAGCCCGCCACTCGGCGCCACGAGCCCAACGGCGGCGTGAGCTTTCACCATCACGAGGTCGTCGGCGCCAAGATGGTCCGAAAACGGTTGCGGGCGTTGAAGTATTCCAAGCAGATGGTCGAGGACATCTCGCAGCTGGTGTATCTGCATCTGCGGTTCCACGGCTACGGCGACGGCAAGTGGACCGATTCCGCGGTGCGCCGCTACGTCACCGATGCCGGTCCGCTGCTGCCGCGGTTGCACAAATTGGTGCGAGCCGACTGCACGACGCGCAACAAGCGTCGGGCCGCGCGGTTGCAGGCCAGCTATGACCGGCTCGAGACGCGGATCGCCGAGCTGGCCGCTCAGGAGGATCTGGCGCGGGTGCGTCCCGATTTGGACGGCAACCAGATCATGGAGCTGCTCGGCATCCCGGCCGGTCCTCAGGTCGGCGAGGCCTGGCGGTTTCTGAAGGAACTCCGACTCGAGCGCGGACCGTTGGACAACGAGGAGGCGACCGCAGAGTTGTTGGCGTGGTGGAACTCTCGGGGGAACGAGTAGCGGCAGCCACGCGTCGGAATACGCATGGACTACTGTCTCGCTGGCGATAACGGCGCCGCCTTCTGGCACGGGCAACCCGACCTCGACCTGGATCACGACGGTCGTTTCGAATCGATCGGGCTTGATTTCGACCACGACGGATTACGCGACGACGCACTCGCCGATCTCGACGGCGACGGCATCGTCGATCACGCGGTGTTGGATCTCGACAACGACGGCACCCCCGAGGCCTACTTCACCGACGACGGCTCCGGGACGTGGGCGGTGGCGATGGACCGCGGGGGCCAGCTGCGCTGGTTCGGCCTCGACGGCGTCGAACACACCGGCGGCCCGCTGGTCGATTTCGACGGCCAGGGCCGCGCCGATGCCCGCCTCGTCGACACCGATGGTGACGGGCTGGCCGACCGGGTGCTGCGCTCTGACGACAGCGGCGTGACCGGTTACGTCGACACCGACGGCGATGGCAAATGGAATGTGCGGCTGACCGATTCGGACGGCGACGGTCTGGCCGACGGCGCCAACTCGCTCTGAGGCTGGTGCCGACTTAGCGACGCCGATGTTACTGCGGCACTTGAGCATTGCGTCCCTCGTCGCCCAAGCCGGCGGTGACCCATGGTCGACCAACGCCAGCATGCACGCCGGTCGCCCCGCGCAGATTTCATACCTGGCGCGAGCTTTTCGCGACGCCGGAGTGAGCACGGCGGAGGCGGCCGCCGCCTTCGAGGCTGCCCGGCGCCGGTTCGAGGCGGCCTGGGATCACCAAAACGCGGATCATTCGATCAACGATGCCGCCGAGGTGCAGCGGGTGACCCGGTCGCTGGGCCTGCAGGCCGGGCAATTGCCGCGGATCGCCGTCGATTTGGAGAACGTCGCCGCGGCGCTGGCCGAAGCCCAGCGGGCCTGCACGAGATACCTGGACGCGCTGGAATACGACCTCGAAGACATCGACGACGAGATGTGCGATGCGTTGGCGGACGGCGATACCTGTGGTGCCGACGATCTGCGCACCGACGCCGTCAGCGAGGTTGCGGCGATCGTAATGCAGCTGCGTCGGATTCGCGACGGGTACTCGGAGGTGCTGAGGGCCGCGCTAGGGAGCTTGCGGACAGACGGTGTAGACCCGGCGGAAATTCAGGGCGTCGACGAGCTGGCCATTCCGCCGCCGGACAGCAGTCCGGAATGCGTCAAGCGGTGGTGGGATGCGCTGAGCGCGAATCAAAAGGAGCTACTTGTCGATCAAGGCACGCACGAGTTGGGCAACCTCAACGGGATTCCGGCGGAGGTGCGTGATGCGGTGAACCAGGCCGCGATGAACGAAGATATGCGCAGGGTGGAAGACGCCGCCCGCCGGAGCGGACTGGACCCAAAGACGTTGCGCGACAGCGCGCTGCGCAACCGGGACGCCGATATGTTCACCAGGCCCGAGGACTACGGGCTGCGCGTCACCGACGTCACCCGCTACCAGAACGCGGTCAAGACCAATGAGTTCCTCGAGCGCGACAAAAGCTCCGATGCCCCCCGCGGTCTGCCGATCATGCTGTGGGCGTATGACCCGCTGGCGTTCAGCGGCAAGGGCAGGGCCGCGATCGCGATCGGCAACCCGGACAAATCCCGCAATACGGCCGTCGTGGTCCCCGGCACCAACAGCAGCGTGCGGGGAGGGTGGATGTCGGACGGCACCGACGACGCCATCAATCTCTACGAACAGGCTGCCCGAGCCGACCCCCAGCGATCCACCGCGGTGCTGGCCTGGATGGGTTATGACGCACCCGAATTCGGCCAGCCGCATTGGCAACAGGCCATCACCGACCCCGCCGAATTGGAACAGGTCGGCACACCGTGGCGGGCGAGGCAAGCGGGTGGGCTGCTGGCCGCCGATGTCAACGGCCTCGCAGCGACACATGACGGACCGACTCCAGCACACGTCACCGTCCTCGGACATTCCTACGGCTCCACGACCGTGGCCGACGCGTTCGCCCACAGCGGCATGCGCGCCAACGACGCCGTGTTAACCGGTTGCCCGGGAACCGATTTGGCGCACGGTGCCGCGGATTTTCGTCTCAATGGCGGCAGGTTGTATGTGGGGGCGGCGTCGACCGATGCGATCAGCTGGATCGGTGAGACGGGCAGTGGTCTTCCGAGCGGACTCAACGAGACGCTCGGCGGCCCGGTGGGGCCGGTGGCCGGGCTGGGCGGCGACCCGGCGCATGCGGGTTTCGGGGCGGTGCGGTTTCGTGCCGAAGTCGCGGGCTCACACAGCGTCATGCCGTGGTTCACCGACCACTCGCACTACTACGACGTGGGCAGCGAGTCGCTACACAACATCACCGCGATCGTCACCGGGCACGGCGATGGTTTGGCCGGGGAAGGCATGCTCGCGTCCGAGCGGGCCTCGGCGCGGATAGCCGTTCCTCTCCAGGTGCACACGCCGTTGGGCACGGTGTCGTTACCGCATATCGGCGTCCAGCTACCGCTCACCGTCGACCCGGAATGGGATCGGCCGGCGCGCTCGGTCACCAATGGCCACGCGTTCTAGCGGTCGCGGTGTCGGAGGCGGTGAATTGACCACTTGGGAATCGGCATTTAGCCTGCTCACAGGTGTTATGACCCGGAAGGAGTGCCGATGTTCGTCGATACGGATCTTTTGCACTCGGGAGGCAATCAGTCGCACCGCGCCGGCGGGCACGCTCAAGACGGCGCGGATCAATTGGCGGGCGGAACCGTCGAAGCAGGAATGTTCGGTGACTTCGCCGCGGCCGACGCGTTTCACAGTGCAGTCTCGGCCGCACACGGCCAGCACGTGAAAACCCTGCAGGGTCACAGTGAGACGCTCACGGGTGTCGGCACGAAGGCGCACCACGCGGCCAACGGGTTCACCAACATGGACAAGGCCAACGCCGCCGACATGAAGGCTCTCCGCCCGAGCGCTGGCCCCTCAACACAAAACGTCTGAGGAACGGGCGTGACGGAGGAGCCGCCCTCACATCCGGGTGTAGCGCCGCATGGTCCGCCGGTAGGGCAGTGGGCGCAGGGTCATTCCGCGCCGCAGACGCGGCGCTCACGCATGTGGCCGGCGATCGCGATCGGTGCGATGGTTTTGGCTCTGGTCTCGACGGTCGTGGCCGTTGTTGCGTTGGTTGCGGCGACGTCGCGGTCATCGGGTTCGAGCGCAACAACTACGTCGGCCACTACCTATAGCGCCGCCGAAGTGTCTGCGGCGCATCAGAAGTTGTGCAACGCATACAAGCTCGCTGCGCGTTCGGTCGACATCGACACCAATACCGACAACAGAGCACTGGCGGACACCGTCAGTACTAATGCGTCAGTCCTGCTGGAGCAGGCGGTAAGCGCCGCTCCCGCGCTGACTCCGAGCGACCGAAGTGCCGCACTTACCTTGGCAGCGGCATACACCAAGGCCACGGCTATGGGAAGCGCGCTGCAGCGTGACGATCCCGCTTTCCGCGCGCAGGTGGACGATGTGAATGCAAGGACACCGCAATGAAAAAGGTATGCGGTCTTGGGTGACTTCCCGTCCGCACGGCCGTGGTGATTGCTCGCTGCCCCGTTAGCTGGTCAACTATTGAAGCGAAGTTTCCGAGAGCAAGTCGGAAGCGATTGGACTAAAAGGAGGACGCATGGTGGGGGATCTGCCTCCGGCTCCGGGGGAGGGGCCGACCACCGGCCCTCCGCCAGGCCCAACGCAATGGGCGCCTGCGCTTCCCTTTCAGCCGCCAACACGTCCACGGACGTGGCCGGCGATCGCATTGGCCGCGATTGGCGTGCTGCTTGGCGTCGCTGCTCTGGTAGTCGCGCTGACCCGACCGACGAGCAATCAATCAGCGGCCTCCTCGACCACGTCGACGACACCTTCGTTTACCGCGGACCAGATTGCGGCCGCACATCAGAAATTGTGCGAGGCATACAAGCTGGTCGCACGGGAAGTGCAAATCGACACAAACGGCGACAATCGCGCATTGGCTGGCGTTGCAAGTGTAAATGGGGCGCTAATGCTGGAACAGGCAATAAACGCGAATCCAGCGATCTCACCAGGTGATCGTACTGCCGCCCTGACTCTGGCGGCCGCATACACCAAAGCCATCGCAATCGGGAGCACGTTGCAGCGTGACGATCCCGACTTTCGGGCGGAAGTCGATGATGTCAATGCCAAAGATGCCGCGATGAAAAAGGTATGTAGCGGCGGCTAACAGGGCGTGCCCGGACTTTGAGACGGTTGCGGTGAAGAAGGACGTCGGAAAACTACCAGCCTCCGGGAGTGAGCCTGATGGTGCGAGCTGGTTGGTGAGCCGTGGCGCTGTGCCGAAATGCATGGCAGGTGAAAACCTGCAGCGTCGTTACGCCCATCGAACAGTTGCTTGGCATTGCCCAACGAGGTGAAAGCAAAGCCATTGACTACCTTAGACCCACTATTTGGCCCGAGCTGTTTCAGAGTTCGCCGAGTCGCCCAACGAAGCTTGATCCAGCAGGCAGAAACCGTTGTGTCGCGCGAGCGGCTCGCAAGTGACCAACTTTAGGAATCGAGTTTTGTACTTGTGAGCCGCGCTGCAAGCAGTGAGAATGCCACAGAGATGGATGAGGGCTGCCACCCCGACGTGCGATCGACGCGCGTCGACCAGCCAGTTCGGTCAAGGTCTTGTTCGACGGGTGAGCCCGGTACGCGGTGAATTGATCGCCGCACGGTTGCCTGCTCCACTATTGATGTCGTCTGATCCATGATTGGAGGACGGGCGAGGCACTGGAATATTTTTCGAGGCTGATACACGCGCATGCGGAACGTGAGGAGGAGCCGACGGTGGAAGACTGTCGTTCCGTCTTTGGCGAATGGCCATCTTTTCAGCCGCGTGTGGGAACTTGGCCGCCGCCGTATGTTGCGCGGCCAGCCTCGCGTTCGCGCGCACAGTCAGTGATCGCCGTAGCCCCCACCCGGGGAGTAGCCCTCGCTGCCTTCGTTATGGCACTGATGCGGCCGCCTGCGCAGGGACGAACCAAGGCGGTTACAGCGCCCACTCACCCGCCCACTGAGGCCTCAGCGGCCGCAGGGCAGTGCAAGCTTGTCGCGCGTGCGGTGAACGGCGATAAGGGTAGGCGTGCTCGGGCATCAACCCGCACCGCGACGACAAGTGCCGGCGCCATCATGCGTGACAATGCCGAAAAGAATGCGTCACTGGAGACTGAGCCCCGCAATGCCGCACGAGCATCAGCGGTGGCACACGAAACGCTTACCGCGTTGGGTAGCAATACGTTCGCTAGGGACGCGAGCTATCATGCCGCCCCGAAAAGCGCTGCAATGATGAAGGTATGCAGTGGGGGTTGATCTTCCGCCCGGTACATGGACAGCGGCGCTGATCGGCGTATGGTGGCCAGGGCCGTCGACAGCTTTGCGCGCTGGCGCCCAGCATTGGAACGAAGCATGTGTGGAGCAGCAGCTTTATTCGCAGATGCTTCGCACTCAGTGGACGGCGTTTGCGGCACACAACCAAGGGCACACGGCAGACGACCTTGTCGACCGGTTTCAGAAGGGCGAGAAGTTCCACCTCGATCTCGCTGAGAAGTATCAAACAAAGGCTTCGGCGTTCAATTCGGCTGCAGACGCGAACGATTATCTGCGGAGCAGATTGACGGACATAGCGAATACGGGCAACAAAGAGATCAACGAAATTCTCGCATCGAAAAAGCCGCCGCCGGAACAACTAGCCGAGATCCAAGCTGTACAGGCGCGCTGCAACGCCGACGCTGCGAACGCAAGTCGCGACGCAGTCGACAAAATGATGGCTGCGGCACAAAAAATTCTTGATGCTGAAGGCCTCGGTGGTGACGCCCGAACGTGGGCGCGCGCCAACGGCTTCGATGTAGGGGACCCTTCTCCGCCCACCGCGATCAGTGAACATGACCTCGGACCACGGCCTGCCGCACCTGCTGGGCCAGGCGCTGTTGGCGGTCAGGGTGGTTCGGGGGGCGGTGGTGCGGCGGCGCCGGCGGGTGATGCTGTACCCCCCCCCCCCCCCCCCCGGCCCCGGGGCCGGCCGACCGCGGCCGCCCCCGCGAC